>CANGGC010000097.1 GCA_947453125.1 Planctomycetaceae bacterium
CGGCCGTGGGGGGGCGATCGGCCACTCCGGACGCCCCACTCGTCTTCTTCACGACCCTCGGGCTGTGGTGTTTCGTCACCGGCCAGCGGCAGGCGGAGGGGTGTCTCGGCCCGGGCTGGAGATCGTGGCGGGGTGCCTGCGCCTGCGGCGGCGCCCTCGGGTGTGCCGTGCTCGCAAAAGGGCCGCTGGGCCTGGTCATGCCGCTCGTCGCCTTCCTCGCCTTCACGCTCTGGCAGGCCTGGGATGATCAGGCTTCCGCCGTCCCCCGGATCCCCCGACTGTGGCAGGCCGTCGTGGGCCTCCGCCTCCCGTTGGTAGCGGGAACGGCGGCGGCCGTCGCCCTCCCCTGGTACGCCGCAGTCACGATCCGCACCGGCGGCGCGTGGCTCGAGGGGTTCCTTCTTGTCCACAACGTCGGTCGATTCCAGGCACCGATGGAAGGGCACGACGGATCGGCGTTCGTCTACTACCCGGCCGTCCTCGCGATCGGCTTCTTCCCCTGGTCGATCGTGCTCGCCGCGGCGCTCGTCCACGCCGCCGTGATCGTCGGCCCCACTGCCGGGCCCGTCGGGGGACCGGCTGCAGCGCGGCGGGATGCGATCCGACTGATGATCTGCTGGCTGGCAACCTGGGTGATCGCCTTCTCGTCGGCCGGCACGAAACTCCCCGGCTACGTCTGGCCCGCCTACCCGGCGCTGGCAGTGATCACCGGCGACCTTCTCGCCTCTTGGGCGGCCGGCGAAGCGATCTGCACCCGGTGGTGCCGCGTTCCAGGCGCGGCGATCGACGGGGTGATGCGGTTGGCATGGTCGATTCTGTTCCTCGCCGGGAGCGGGATCGGGATCGGCTTGGCACTCGCTTCCGGCCTGGGGATCCCCGCCCTGCAGGTGCTCTCACCGATTGGCCTGATCCCGGCGGCCGGGGCCGCAACGGCCTGGATCCTCCAATCCAGGGGACGACGCCAGGATGCCCTCGTGGCGCTCGCGATCAGCGCCTGCCTGGTGATCGCGCTGCTGGCGGCCGTGGGGAGCGATCTCGTCGGGGGGGCCCGTGCCGCTCAGCGCCTCGTCGACTCGCTTGCGGCCCGTCCCGTGGCAGGGGCCTGGGCCGGGTTCGGGAGCGTTCCGCCGAGCGTCGTTTTCTATGCCGCCGACACGATCCCACAACTGCACTCCACCGAGGCGGTCAGCGTCCATCTCGAGGGGCGGCCCGATGCCCACCTCCTCGTCGATGCCCGTTTCGAGATGAACCTTCCTTCCCCCCTGCCCCCGGGCTACGGAGTCGTTGCCAGAGAACGTCCCCTGTTCGGCCCCGGCCTGCTCGTCATCGGCCCCCGGGCCGCGCCCCACGATCACGGCGATTCGATCGCTGCCCCACACGCCCAGAGTCCGGAGACCCCCCTGGCATGGCACGCCCCAGCCCCGACCCCATGAGCAACCAAATCACCACCCGTGGCACCTCTGGCGATGGCCCGATGCCCGTCGCCCCGACGACAGCCGGGGACGGCTCCACACTGCGGCACCCGCTGGTGGTGGTCGTCGTCGCCGCCGCGGTGACGCTGGCGGTCGGCTTCGCTCCGATGCCGTTCTGGGACGAGGACGAGCCGCGTTTCGCCGCCATCGCCCGGACGATGCTCGAGACGGGCGACTGGGTGGTGCCGATGTACAACGACACGCTCGCCGTCGACAAGCCGGTGCTCATGCACTGGTGCATGGCGGCCTGCTACCGGCTGTTCGGGGTTTCAGAGATCCCTGCCCGGATCCCCTCGGCGTTGGCAGCGCTTGCCACGGCGCTGGCGCTGCTCCGCGCCGGCACGGCCTGGTTCTCCGTTCGGACCGGCGTGGTGGCGGCGCTGGCCTGGATCGGCTGCCTCCTGGTCGGGATCGAATCGCACGCCGCCACCCCGGATGCGATCCTCACCGCGCTGACGACCTGGATGACGGTCCTCGCCACCGAGCCGCTCCTTGTCGCCGCGACCGCCGGCTCCCGTGGCTCATCGCCGCGGCTCTCCGCCGGCAAAGCGGCTCTGGTCGGAGCCCTCGGCGGCCTCGCGGTCCTCTGTAAGGGACCAGTCGGCTTCGTCGGCCCGTTGGCGGTGATCCTCCCGTGGGTCACGGCCATCGAGTGGCAGGCCCGACGTGATCCGTCGGCGTCGGTCGGCCGACAGATTCTGACTGCGATCCGGGCCGGCTTCGGGTCCGTGGCGTTCATCCGTCCGGTGATCCTCACCCTCGCGATGCTTGCCGTCGCCGCCCCTTGGTATGTCGCGGTTGGCCTGCGGACCAACGGGGAGTGGCCGGCAGGGTTTTTCCTGATTCACAACGTCGGCCGCTTCGCAGCCCCGATGGAGAATCACAGCGGCGGCATCTTCTTCCACCTCCTGGCGATGCTCGTCGGCTTCTACCCCTGGTCGTGCTTCCTCCCCTTCGCCATCGTCGTGGCGACCTGGCGGGCAACCCGCACCGACGCTTCCCAACTCGAGCGGCGCGGCCTCGGCTTGGCCCTTCTCTGGCTGCTGGTGTGGGTCGGTGCCTTCTCGCTGGCGGCGACGAAGCTGCCCAACTACGTCCTTCCCGCCTACCCCGCCGCCGCCCTCGTCGTCGCCGCGACGGCCACGCGCCTGGTCAACCGCGGATCGGTGACCATGCCCCGGTGGCTTGCGGCCGGCCTCGGATGGGTTGTTTTCGGCGGCGTGGCCACCGTGGCCACGATCCTCGTCGTCGGCCGGTTTGGCGTGACCGGCGCGACCCCGGCGGCGCTGGTCGGCCTCGTTCCGATCCTCGGGGCCGCGGCGTGCTGGTGGGGGGCCCGCAGCGGCCGATTCGATCCCTTGGCTGCGATGGTCGGCTTGTCGCTGGTCTACACGGCCCTGGCCGTTGGCCCGGCCGCGGCGCGGATCGCCGGAGCGAATGCGTTGCCCGGCCTCGTTGAGCAGGCCCATCGTCATGCCGGAGGAACGGCCCGGCTGTCGACCTACGGGCAGAACACCCCAAACGTCGTCTACTATGCCCGAGGCCATGTCAACGAATGGCGGCCTGAGCAGGCCGACCGGGCGATCGCCGACCTCGCCAACGACGACGACCGGGTCCTCCTGGTCACAGAGGAGGCTCTGCGGACGATCGAATCGAATCTGCCGTCCGGCACCGGTGTCGTGGGCCGCGTCCGCCCTCTCTTCAAGGATGGAGACTTCCTCCTCATCGGCAGGACCGACGCCCCCCCGCCGCGACAGGCCGCTACGGAGAGCCTCACACGATGACCACTCCAGCCTCTTCCGAGCATGGCCCCGACATCCTGCCGCACCGCCCGGTGAAGCGGGCCCGCCCCGCCTCCCGGGGCCTGCTGTCGATCGTCATCCCCTGCCACAACGAGGAGGAGGTGATCGAGTCGACCCATCGCCGGCTCGTGGCGGCGCTCCCGTCGACAGGCATGGATTTCGAGATCCTCTACATCGACGACGGCAGCCGCGATCGAACCCTCTCCCGCCTCGAGGCGATCGCGGCGGCCGATCCCCGCGCGACGGTCATCGAGTTGTCGCGCAACTTCGGCCAGCAGTCGGCGATGTCGGCCGGGTTGGCACGGGCCCGCGGCGACGCGGTCGTGATCATCGACGCCGATCTCCAGGATCCTCCCGAGGTGATCCCCGAGATGGTCGAGTGCTGGCGGTCCGGAGCCGACGTTGCCTACGGTCGGCGGCGGTCGCGCGAGGGGGAAACGTGGTTCAAACTCGTCACCGCGAGTTGCTTCCACCGCTTCTTCGCGAGCCTCGTTCCCTATCCGATCCCGGTCGACACTGGCGACTTCAAGCTCCTCGACAGGGCCGTGGTCGATGCCGTCTGCAGCCTGCCGGAGAAGCGCCGCTACCTCCGTTCGCTCGTGGCCTGGACCGGCTTCCGGCAGGAGCCTGTCTGGTATGACCGGCACGCCCGCTCGGCCGGCGAGACGAAGTACTCGACCAGAAAATTGATCCGCCTGGCGATCGATGCGGTCATGCTCTCCTCCGACACGCCCCTGCGGGCCGCCTGGTGGGCGGCCGGCGTGCTGGCGACCGTCGGCGTCGGCTGCACGCTCCTGGCATGCCTGATGCCCACCGGCGACAGGTCGCTCGTATCGGCGATCGCCGCAGTCGTCACCCTGGCGGGGGCGATCCAGACCTCCGCGGTCGCCGTCGTCGGCGAATATGTCGTCCGCACCTACCGCGAGGTTCAGGGCCGCCCCTCGTGGGTCGTGAAGCGGACGATCGACGGGGAAGGCGCCGCAGCGGCGCACTCCGATCGCCCCGGATCGCGCGCGGCCTGAGATCCCTCCCTCCGCTCACTCACCCGGCGCCCCTGTTCCAGCCTTGAGCGGCAGGAACAGGGGGCGGGGAGCGGTTCGAGAGCGAGGGAGTCCGCCGCGATCACTTCTTCAGTTCGGCCTCGATCGCCTTCACGAAAGCCTGGTCGTCGGGCTTGACCTGCGTGGCGAAGCGGCCGCTGATCGCTCCGTCCTTGCCGATGATGAACTTCTCGAAGTTCCACTTCACGTCGCCGTCCGGCTTGGCCTGGGTGGTGAGCGCCTTGTAGAGGGGCGACTGGCCGTCCCCCTTCACTTTGACCTTCGAGAACATGTCGAACGTGACGTTGTACTTCGAGCTGCAGAACTTGGAGATCTCCGCATCGGAGCCCGGCTCCTGGGCCCCGAACTCGTTCGCGGGGAAGCCGAGGATCACGAACCCCTGGTCTTTGTAGGTGTCATAGAGCTTCTGCAGGCCGGCGTACTGGGGCGTGGCGCCACACTGGCTTGCGACGTTGACGATCACGACGACCTTCCCCTTGTAGTCGGCGAGATCGACCTCGGTGCCGTCGATCTTCTTGACCTTGCCCACCAGCGGGGAATCAGCCAGCGCCGTCGGAACGGCGACCGCGCCGGCAAGGACCGCAAGGAGGAGACTGCAGGTGAGGCTGCGGAGGTTCATCGATCGGCTCCAGGAGATGGACCACGAACCACGGAGCGACATCGCTCCGGGCACGGGCAGAAAACAACCCGAATGGTAGGGGGGATGCCCGAAGCGTGTCAAAAAACTCGCTCGCCCGGGCGTCCGGTCGGCCACGGCTACCCCTGCGGGCCGGCGGCCACCACGTCGGCGCCGGCCTGATCGGCATACTGGGAAAAATTCTCCCGGAACTTCGCCGCCAACGATCGTGCAGCCCGCTCCCAGTGACGGGGATCGTCCCACGCCCGTGCCGGAACGAGGAGCTTCGGGGAAACCCCCGGCACCTCGGTGATGGCATCGAGACCGAACACCGGATCGCGCTCCACCGCCGCCCGGTCGAGGGCGCCGCTGTGGATCGCGTCGATGATCCGCCGCGTCGAGGCGAGGTCGATGCGTCGCCCCTGCCCGTAGGCGCCCCCGGTCCAGCCCGTGTTCACCAGCCACGCCTGGGCACCGTGGCGGGAGAGCTTCTCCGCCAGGAGCCGGGCATAGACGGCCGGGTGGCGGACGAGAAACGCGGCGCTGAAGCAGGTTGAGAAAGTCACCTGGGGCTCCACCACCCCCATCTCGGTCCCCGCGACCCGGGCGGTGTACCCGGAGAGGAAGTGGTACATCGCCTGCTCGCGCGAGAGGCGGCTGACCGGCGGGAGGACGCCCGACGCGTCGCAGGTGAGGAAGATGCAGTGGCGCGGATGGCCGGCGACGCAGGGGACCAGCGCGTTGTCGATGAACTCGATCGGGTAGGCGGCCCGGGTGTTTTCGGTGATCGCCGCGGATTCGAAGTCGACCTCCCGGGTGAGGTTGTCATAGACGACGTTCTCGAGCACCGTTCCGAAGCGGATCGCGGCGTGGATCTCCGGTTCCTTCGCCGCCGACAGGCCGATGCACTTGGCGTAGCACCCCCCCTCGATGTTGAACACGCCATCGTCCCCCCATCCATGCTCGTCGTCCCCGATGAGCCGGCGGGCAGGGTCGGCGGAGAGGGTCGTCTTGCCGGTGCCGGCGAGGCCAAAGAACAGGGACACATCCCCCCCCGGGCCCTCGTTCGCCGAGCAGTGCATCGAGAGCACGCCCCGCCCCGGCAGCAGCCAGTGCATGAGGGTGAACACCCCCTTCTTCATCTCGCCGGCATACTCGCTCCCCAGGATCACCTGCTCGCGCCGTTCGAGAGAGAGGTCGATACTCGTCCGGCTGGCGATCTGGGTCGTGAGGACGTTGGCAGGAAACTGGCCGGCGTTGTAGATGACGTAATCGGGGCTGCCGAACCGCTCCAATTCCGCAGCCGTGGGCCTGATGAGCATGTTGCGCATGTAGAGCGCGTGGTAGGCGCGGGCACAGATCACGCGGACCTTGACGCGACAGGAGGGATCCCAGCCGGCGAAGCCGTCGCAGACGTAGATCCGATCGCGGGTGTTGAGGTAATCGACCGCCCGCTGGCGGTTGAGGAGGAAGGTGTGGTCGTCGATCGGATGATTGACCGATCCCCACCAAACCTCCCGCTCCGAGGCGGGATCACGGACGACATGCTTGTCCTTGGGGCTCCGCCCCGTCTTCGCCCCGGAACGGATGGCGATCGCCCCGCTGGCTACGATCCCGGCGCCCTCCCGTGTCACCGCCTCCTCGTAGAGGAACGCCGGCGGGGCGTTGCGGATCACCATCGGCGCGAGGATGTCGTGCTCGGAGAGGTCGATCGGGGTGGTCATGATTCACCGCGGCGGGGTAGTCGAGGGAGGAGGGAAGATGGCGGGCGTTTGGCCGAGATGGACCGCCTCGGGCGACGGGACGACGGTGGGCTCGCCGGGCGTCCGTCGGGCCAAGAGGGTCGCGGCGATACTCCAGGAGGCGAGGAGAACGAGCACCGCCCCGATCCCGGCAAACACCCCCCCCCAGGGGCTTGCGCGGACGCGGAGCCGGCGCGACGCCTGACGGACGCGGCGACTGAACTCGCTCCAGGCCTCATGGGCCGAGCGTCGGCCGACCCCGATCAGGCTCACGGTGCGGAGGCTGCCGTCGCCATCGAGGTGGACCTGCAACCCCCGGGTCGGAAGCGCCACCGTTTCGCCAGCCCAACGCGCCTGCGGATCGAGGTCGGCAGCCACTTCCGCCACCAGGGGCCTGAGTTGTTCGAGGCTGATGTTGTAAACGATCAATCTGGGACGCGAGACGAGCACGCACAGCGCGACGACCAGACAAAAGCCGAGGATCAACATCGGCCAGCTCCACGACGAGCCGCCGGTAGCCGGACGAACCAGCGCGATCGGGCCGACGGTCACCAGGCCGACGAGGCTCGCACCGAGGAGAATGCCGTCCCAGACCCCCGCGATGGCGAGCGGTCGGCGGCGGAGGTGGACCCATCCCAGGGCGAGGAGATAGACCCCGAGTGGGAGGAACGCGGCCCCGAGAGGGAGGGAGTCGAACAGGCTGTTCATCGTGTTGCCCTTCTCGCTCGGGCCTCAGGCTCCGCGGACGGCCATCCATCCGAGGAACAGCAACCAGGCCGACTCGACCATTGCCGCCAGCGCCAGGCCGAGAGGGAACCCGGACGGCTTCACCGCTGACAGAACCGGATCGAGCGGATCGGCTGCCATATCACGGCTCCCAAAGTGGCATCAAAAAA
>CANGGC010000098.1 GCA_947453125.1 Planctomycetaceae bacterium
CAGCGGATCATCGATTGTGTCGAGGCTGAGAATCCCGACCTCATCTGCCTCCAGGAGGTCGATCGACTCGTCGGCCGCAGTCGCCGCGACGATCAGCCGCGGTTGCTGGCGCGATGGTTCCGCTGCCATTCGGTCTTTCAGGCCAACGTCCATGTCGGCGGCGGCACGTATGGCAACCTTGTCCTTTCGCGCTTTCCGATCACGAGCCGTCATCGGATCTCCCTACGCCACGGCACCCGCAAGCCGCGAGGAGCGCAGCTCCTCCTCGTCGATTCCCCCGAGGGCCCCCTTCACGTCGTCCACACCCACCTCGGGCTCGCGGAGCGCGAGCGGCATTGGCAGGTGGAGCATCTCCTCGGTCACACGCTCTTCCGCTCGGCCGCGACGCATCCGACGGTGATCGTCGGCGACTTCAACGACTGGAGGAACACGCTCCACGCCGGCGGGATGGCCGGGGCGGGATTCCGGCAGGTCACCAGCCCCGTCTCGCAGTTCCGGTCCTTCCCCGCCTGGCTCCCACTCGGATCGCTCGACAAGGCCTTCGTCCGCGGTGGGCTCGCCGTCCGTCAGGCCCGGATCGTCCGCACGAGCCTCGCCCGGGTGGCTTCCGATCACCTTCCGCTGGTCATCGACTTCCACCTCGGCTCCGGCTGACGGCGCTGCAGTTACCGGTCGGCGAGCGCGGCGTGGGCGGCCGCCACGGTCGCGTCGATGTCGGCATCGGTGTGGGCCGCGGAGATGAAGAGGGCTTCGTACTGGCTGCAGGGGAGGTAGACGCCACGGTCGATCATTCCCCAGAAGAAGCGGCCGTAGGCCTTCGTGTCGCTCATCGAAGCGGTCGGCCAGTCGACGACCGGACGGCCGTCCCCCTTCTGGAAGAACATCGTCATCATGCTCCCGCGGCGCGCGATCCAGACCGGCACCCCGGCGGCGGCGGCAGCGGCGCGGAAGCCCGCTTCGAGGCGGGCGCCGTGACGCTCGAGGAGCGGGTAGGGGGAATGGTCGCTGAGTTCCTCGAGGGTCGCCGAGCCGGCGGCCACGGCGAGGGGATTGCCGGCGAGCGTTCCGGCCTGGAACACCTTTCCGGCCGGGAGGACGTTGTCCATGATCTCGCGCCGGCCTCCATAGGCCCCCAGCGGAAGTCCACCGCCGACGATCTTTCCGAGCGTGGTCAGATCGGGGGTGATGCCAAGGATCTCCTGCGCGCCGCCGTAGGCAAGGCGGAATCCTGTCATCACCTCGTCAAACACCAACAGCGCTCCGTGCTTTTCGGTGAGGCGCCGGGCAGCGGCCAGGAAATCGTGAGACGGGACGACGAGCCCCATGTTGCCGACGACCGGTTCGAGGAGGACGGCCGCGATCTCGTCGCCGCGGGCCGCGAACAGGTCTTCAAGAGCCTCCGTGGCGTTGTAGTCCAAGACAATCGTGTCCTGCGTCGCGCCGGCGGTGACGCCGGGGGAATCGGGGACGCCGAGGGTCGCGGCCGATGATCCGGCGGCAACGAGGAGCGCATCGACGTGGCCGTGGTAATTCCCGGCAAACTTGACGATACCGCTCCGTCCCGTGAAACCGCGCGCCAGCCGCACGGCGCTCATCGTCGCCTCGGTGCCGGAGCTCACCATCCGCACCTTCTCGATCGACGGCACGGCCGCAATGATGAGCTCCGCCAGATGGTTCTCCCCTTCGGTCGGGGCGCCGTAGCTCGTGCCCCGGGAGAGGGCTCGCTCGATCGCCGCAACGACGCGGGGGTGACGGTGACCGAGGATCATCGGGCCCCACGAGCCGATGTAGTCGAGATAGCGGTGGCCGTCGATGTCGGTGAGCCACTGGCCGTCGGCACGCTCGAAGAAGATCGGCTCGCCGCCGACCCCGCCGAAGGCCCGCGCCGGGGAATTGACCCCGCCAGGAATGAGGGACCGTGCTCGGGCAAAGGCCTCGTGGCTGCGGGAACGGGATGGCGACGCGGTCATCGGGGATCGGCTCCGGGGGGCGGATCGGCAGCGGGCACAGGAGGCTCGTCGGGCTCGGCGAGGAGGGCTGTGACCCGACCGAGCATGGGCTTGGCGTGGGGGCGGGCAGCGTACGTCTCGATGACGCTCTCGAGGAGGCGGCGGCGCTTGGCGAGGGGCTCGGCGGCCGTGGCCGGGGCTGCGGCCGCCTCGGTTCGGAACGCCTCGGCCTGCGAGAGGATCGCCTCGATCCGGCCCGCGTCCTCCTGCTGTTCGTCGATCGCCAGTGGCGTCAGCCGCGTCACCTGGCGGCGGGCCAACGCGATCCAGAGCGTCGGGTCGTCCTCGAGCTCACCTCCGGGCCTCGGTCCGGCGGGGGCCTCGACGTCGGCCGTCGGGTGGAGGGTGAGGAGTGCCGTCAGCGCATCGACACAGTCGGAGGGGCTCTCCTGTTCGCGGGCCATCGCCGCCCGGTAGTCGCGCTCGACGGGTGACAGGGGGCGATCGACGCGGACCTTGCGCCGGGCGCGGCGCTCGAGGCGATCAAGAGCGATCGTCTGCTCAAATCCCGCCACCTCGCCGGCCCGGGGGTCTTGGGGAAAGTCGCGGAGAAAACGGCGGATAGAAATGTCGGCGTCGCGGAGATCGCCGTCGTCGTCGTTGGTCACCGTTTTGATCCGGGCGTAAAGCGTGTCGGCCGTCAGTGGGCGGAGGAGCATCCATCCCCCGCCGAGGACCGTGACCGCGATCGCGATCGCCATCGCCGTCTGCAGCCAGGTCTTCCGCGTCTGGTCGCGGCTTTGGCGCTCACGATCGGCCTTCTCCAGATCGGCCATGGTCGTGTGACGCCGACGGACGGTGGTCTCGACGCGGGTGGTGGCTGCCGCTTCCTCCGCAGGAAGATCGGTGCGATCGCGGTCGATGCCGGCGGTGAGGGCATCGCTCGACACGGGCCGGGGTGCCGGCCTTGGGGAGGATTCCTGGCGCGTCCGGCCTGCCTCCGGGGGGCCTGCCGGTGGCGCGGCTGTCACTCCGCTGCCGGGCGTCGGTCTGCCCGTCGAGGGGGGCGGCGCGGCGGGGACAGCGGCCCCACAGACGGTCGTGAAGTCTTCCGAACGGCCCTGCTCATTGGGCCGCGACGGCGTGGCAGCGTGGTCGGCGATCACGAGTTTGTCGCCCGCGGGAACGGCACTATCGGAATCGGGAACGAGCGTTCCGATCGCCGTCAGGAGCCTGGCGAGGGCGAGGGCACTGCCGGGGCGTGCGGCGGGATCCTTCTGGAGCAATCGGTCGATGAGGGTGTCGAGTTCGGGAGGCACGGCGGGCACCGCGGCAGCCACGCGCGGCGCGGGCGTATGCCGCTGCTTCTCGATCACCTCGGTCACCTGACCACCGCGGAACGGGGGACGCCCGGCGAGCATCGCATACATCACCAGCCCCAGGGCGTAGAGATCGGCACGATGGTCGACGCCCTGGCCGGCCGCCTGTTCCGGGGCCATGTATTCGGCCGTTCCGACGATGTTGCCGTGGGCCGTGTGGGCCGCACCGCCAAACAGCTTGGCGATTCCGAAGTCGGCGAGCTTCACCCCTTCGCCAATCGGCACGCCGTCGGCAAGGAGGATGTTGGAGGGCTTGAGGTCGCGGTGCACGATCCCGTGGTCGTGCGCGACTTTCAGCGCCTTGGTGACCGCCAAGCCCGTCGCCACGGTCTCCTGCCAGGTAAACCGGCGCCCGCCGCGGAGCTGCTGCTCGATCGTCTTTCCGCGAACCAGTTCCATCGCGAAGTAGGGCTGGTCCCCTTCTTCCCCGAAGGCGAGGAGTTGGACGATGCCGGGGTGGCGCAGGTTTTTCAGCGTGTCGATCTCGGCGCGGAAGCGGGCCTTGAGTCCGGGGTCGTCGGCGAGGTGGGCCGCCAGCACCTTGACGGCGACGGTCGCGCCGGTGGACGAATCGACGGCTTCGTACACCGCCCCCATCCCGCCGCGGCCGAGCCGGGCGCCGATGCTGTACGGTCCGAGTTGGGCTGGTTCCATCGGGCGTGCTGCAAAGTGTGAACTGGGATCAACCGGGGGAGCCGGCCGGCCGGGGCCAAGGGCTCTCAGGTCATTGTCGGTCGATCGGCTACAACTGTCGAACCGGTTCTTTCCCGGCCGGCTTCCACCCCCTCGTACGACAGGTCCATGAGCCATTCCGTTCCCCCCGGTTCCGCCGGCCCCGGTGCCACCCGGCTCCTCCCCGCCGACACCAACCAGGCCCGGGGGCTGGCCGAATACGCGATCGACTTCCTCCGTCATTCGCTGCCGCTCGGGGAAAGCACGCTTGCGCTCCTCGAGCGGTTTCATGTCGACAGCGTCGGGTGCGGCGTCTCGGCGCTCGCCCGGCAGGCGAATGCCCCGACGGTGTTGCGCCGGGAGGCGCTCGCGTCGCCGCCTGCGGTCGGCAGCCGGGGGGCCATCTGCCTCGGGTGCCGGCGTCCGGTCGCGATCGAGAAGGGGGTGGCAGCCGACGCCTCGGCGGTGCGCGAGTGGGATTCCAACGGCACGAACTTCGGTCACGACGCCGCAAAGGGGCGGACGGCTGGCGAGTTTGGCCACAACGACTTCTACCCCGTGGCGCTGGCGGCAGCGCGCGAGGCGGGGTTCGACGGCGACCAGACCCTCCGCGTCATGCTCCTCATCGATGAGATCCGCGGCCGACTGGCGGAGGTCTTTCCGCTGCGGAAGTACGCCATCGACCATGTCCACCACGGAGCGATCGCCTCGGCGGCGGCCTACGCGGCCGCCGTTGGCGGCGACGTCGACGAAATAGAATCGGCGATCGGCATGGTCGGGGCGCACTATGTCCCCTACCGGGCGATCCGGGCCGGCCATCAGCTCTCCGACAGCAAGGGAGCTTCGGCGGCCCTGTCGGCGGAGGTGGCGGTGATGTCGGCAAGGCGGTCGCTTGCCGGGTTCATTGGGCCGAAAGACATCTTCCGCAATCCGCTGGCGATCTACCGCAAAAACGTCCCCTGTCCCGACGGCCAGAGCCCCTTCGACCTCGAACTCGGGCTCTCCGGAGACGCCTTCGCGATCCACTCGATGCACTTCAAGCTCGGGCTCTACGAGCACCAGTCGGCCGGTGCGCTCCAGGCGCTGGTCGACATCTTCGCCCGCTGTCCGGGGCTGGCCGCCGATCCCGATCGTGTCCGCCGCGTCGAGGTGGCGATCTACGAGCCCGCTTTCTCGATCATCGCCGATCCCGCCAAGCGGACGCCGACGACGCGGCAGTCGGCCGATCACTCGCTCCCCTACATCCTCGCCCGCACCCTCCTCAAAGCGTGTGACGCGGCGCGCGCCGGCAGCGCAACGCCGGGATGGGACGCGCTCATGCTCCTTCCCAGCGACTACGACGCGGAGCAGATCGCCGACCCTGCGATCGCGGCGTTGATCGCAAAGATGGCGATCATCCACGGGGGGCCGGAGTACGACGCACGCTATCCTGACGGGATCCCCACGAGCCTGACGATCGACCATGCGAGCTTCGGAAGGCTCGAGAGTGGGCTGGTCTGTCATCCCCTCGGCCATGCCCGGTCGGACCAGGGCGCCACCGGGGCGCTTGTCGATCTCAAGTTCAACCGGCTCGTCGCCGGTGCGGTGGAGGATCCGGCGGCGCTTGAGTCGCGCGTCCGGCTAGCGGGGAAGTCGGCTGAAGAAGTCGCGGAGCTTTATGCGTTTCCCATTCACGGGTGTGATCCCGGTTGACAAGCCCCCCGGCATCACGAGCCGGAAGGTGGTCGATATCGTGGCCCGGGCCGCAGGGATGAAGTCCGTCGGCCATGCCGGCACGCTCGATCCGCTCGCCAGCGGCGTCGTCGTCGTCTGCCTGGGGCATGCCACAAAACTCGTCGACCATCTCCACGCGCAGTCCAAGGCCTACTCGGCGACGTTTCTCCTCGGGCGATCGAGCCCGTCCGATGATTTGGAGACGCCGATCGAGACGGAGCCCGATCCGCGCGTGCCGACCGCCGAAGAAATCGAGGCCGCGGCCGGGGCCTTTCGCGGCGACATTCTTCAGCGGCCCTGCGACTATTCCGCCATCCACGTCGACGGCAAGCGGGCCTACCGATTGGCCCGCAAGGGAAAGCCGGTGGAGATGAAGGCCCGTCCGGTGCGGATCGAGCGGCTGGAGATCACCGGCTACGAGTGGCCGCGACTGGCCGTCGAGATCGAGTGTTCGGCCGGCACGTTCATTCGGGCGATCGGACGCGATCTGGCTGTGGCGCTTGGAACCCACGCGGTGATGGAATCGCTCCGCCGGAGTCGCGTCGGGCCCTATTGTGTCGATTCCGCCGTGCCGCTTTCCGCGATCGAGCCGGCAACTCTTCCCGGCCTGCTCTTGCCGCCGCTCACCGCCCTTCCCCACCTCGCCCATGTCACTCTGGTTGGCGACGTCCTCGATGCCGCGGTCCGCGGCGGGCTGCTTCCCCCCGACACTGTCGTCGGCGAGAGGGCGGCCGCGGTCGATGGCGACGGCGTGCTCGTCGGCATCCTCGGTCGCCTCGCGAACGGGAGCCTGCGGCTGCGTCCCAACTTCCGTGGCCTCGGTTGAGCGGCGTGGTGGAAAGTGTGAGCAACCCGTTGGTTGACGCCGTGGCCGGAAGTCCGTGACGATGCCGGAAGGATCGGCGTGTCGGTAAGTGCGAGCGAAGGAGTGTCATGCGAGTCGACGGCGGATGGCGGAGTCTCTTGAGGGGATTTGTGGCGGCAGGCTGCCTCGTCGGTTCGCTCGGCAGCGGCGGAGTGGCCCGTGCCGCTCCGCCGGCCGAGTTGTATCTCTCCCCCGATGGCGACGATGCGGCCGACGGCCGCGTCGGGCGGCCGGTCGCGTCGCTCCGCCGCGCCCTCGACCTCGTCCGCGAATTGCGGAAGCGTCGGGCTTCGCTGGCGCCGATCACGATCGAGGTGGCCGACGGCCGGTACGAACTTTCCGACACGCTGCTAATCACGGCCGAGGACAGCGGGGGGGAGAAGTCGCCGACGATCATCCACGCCGCCGAGGATGCCCATCCCGTCTTCAGTGGTGGACGGCGGATCACCGGCTGGACGGTCACGGAAGTCGACGGCCGGCCGCGCTGGAGCACCGTTCTCCCCGAGGTGAAGGGGGGAAGGTGGCGATTCACGCAACTGTTCGTCGATGGCCAGCGCCGGTTCCGTCCCACGCTGCCCGCCGAGGGATGGTTCACCGTCCGCGCGGCGTTGCCACCGTCGGCCGCCGCCGCAGGGCGCGGGCACGACCGGTTCGCGGCTGCCGCTGAGGATGTCCTCCGGGAGTGGAGTCAGCGCGACGCGATCGAGGTCGTGGCCGTGCATCAGTGGTCGATGTCGCGGATGCGGATCGCCGCGATTGAGGCGGGAGAGGAGGCCGGCACGGCGAACGTTCAACTCGTCGGCACGACCTCGAGCCTTGAACCCTGGGGGGTGATTGCCGCCGGCGCGCGATACCGGCTCGAGAATGTGCGCGAGGCCCTGGGGAGCCCGGGATCGTGGTATCTCGACGTTCCGACCGGCACGCTCACCTACTGCCCCCTCGATGGTGAGGATCCGGACACGACCGAGGTCGTGGCGCCGCGGGTCGACACGCTGCTGTCGATC
>CANGGC010000099.1 GCA_947453125.1 Planctomycetaceae bacterium
AGCGAAAGGTGCTCCAGTCCCTCGTCGACGACATGTTCGCCCGCTTCAAGGAGGTCGTCCGGGAAGGGCGACCGAAGCTCGACGAGGCGGCAGTCGATGCCGTGGCCACGGGTCAGGTGTTCACGGCCAGGCAGGCTCAGGCCGCCGGACTCGTCGACCGGATCGGCTTCCTCGAGGACGCCGTCGACCGGGCCGTCGAACTGGCTGGCCTCACGAAAGACACCGCCCGGGTCGTCCGTTACATCCGTCCCCGCGGGGTCCTCGACGAGCTGCTCGGCCTCGACGTCGCGGCCCGCAGCGACGGCGATCCGGCCGGAAGGACCGTCACCGGGGCCTTCCTTTCCAGGTCGGTCCTCGATGCCTTCGTCGAATGGACCACACCGCGAGCCTGGTATCTGTGCAGTTCCTGGCCGGCGATGGTGACAAGCGGCCGCTAGCCCTCGACCACCCTCCGCCCCAGGGAGCCGATGGCCGCATGATCCGCCGGCGTGAGCCGGCGACCGGTGGCCCGGGCAAGGGCCATCCGGCACCAGACATCGGCCGTCGCCGTCGCCGCGTCGTCGCACCGGACATCGGCGTGATGGGCGACGGCGAGCACGCTGGCTGCATCCCTGACCACCGCCGACAGCGCTCCCACTTCCAATTGCCGCTCCGCCAGACCACGGCCGTGCCGGCGGATCGCCCGGTCGATCGCCACGGCGCTCGTGGCCAGCACCTTGCGGGCCGCCGCTGCATGCTCCCGGAGACGGCGGTCGAGGATCCCCGTGTCATGTCCGGCACCGGCCAACCGGGCCACGCGCCAGCCGAGCCAACCGACGGCGGCGCCAAACCGACTCCCCTGTCGGAGACGTTCGGCGAGCGGATGACGCCTGGAGAGCCCCTTGAAGAGCGCCAGCCCGAGGAGATCGCTCTCCCCTTCGTAGACGCCGACGGCGAGATGATCGTGGAAGGAGTCGCCGAGCGGATGGCCGACGAGGAAGGCCCGGCCACCATGAATCCCCAGGGCATCGATCGCTCCCTCGCGGACGGCCTGACTGGCCACCACCTTGGCGGTGATCGCCTCGAGTTCACCCCCCATGCCCCCTGAGGTGTCGATTGACGCCGCTGCCCAGGTCGAGAGCGCTTCGCAGGCAAGGCTGCCTGCCGCGATTCGGGCGAGCCTCCCCTGGACGAGCTGCCGCGACGCGATCGGCTGGCCCCAGGTGGCACGGCGGAGGGCGTGCTCGCGGGCATGGGCCCGGAGGAGGCCGAGGGTGCCGGCTGCCTGGGCGGCGAGCGTGCTGCGACCGCGGTTGAGTCCGTGCCAGACGACCGCCATCGCATCCCCCCCCGGGCCCTTGATGACGTCCTGCTCGTCGACCGTGAACCCGCGGAACTCGAGAGCGTGGTTGGACGTGTGACGGAGTGGGTGGAGAGCGTAGGGCAGCAGACGGAAGGTGGGCGTGTCGCGGTCGGGAAGGCGGGCGAGCACCACGGCCGGTTTGCCATCGGCGACGACCAGAAGCTTCACGAGCCGGCCGTGCTTGGCATTGGTGATGAACATCTTCGTGCCGTCGATGACGAGCCGGCCATCCCGCCGGGCCAGCGTCGTCCGCACCGCTCCGAGGTCGCATCCCACCTCCGGCTCGGTGGCACCGAACACCGACAACGGCCTCCCCGCCGCCAAGCCAGGCAGGTGACGGGCCTGCTGCGACGGTGTTCCGAAGGCGACCAGCGCCGATACCGCGCCGATCGCGGAATGGACGGCGAGCATCCCTGCCGCGGAAGGGACCACGCCGGCGATCCTCGTCACGCTCTTCACCAGGTCGACGACTGTCCCCCCGCAGCCGCCGTGGGCGACCGGCACGAACACGCCCCACAGCCCCGTCTCCCCCATGGCGGCCTCGGCGGCTGGGGTGAACAGCCCCTCCGGCCGCGGCGGCGCGTCGTCGAGGGGGGCTGGCGGCAACTCCGTCGCTTGTATGGGGTCATAGAGCAGGCCCTCGGTGCGCAGCGCACCCAGCCGCCGCTGTGCTTCTTCGAGCACCCCGGCGATTTCGTCAGGGAGCGGTTGCGCGCTGAGGGCGGCGGCGGTGGCAAACCCACCGTCATCCTCGCGCGGAAGCCCCCACAGCGCCGCAGTGATGCCGGCGGTGGGGTGGGACTCGATCGGAGCGTCGCCGCGGGGCACGACGGCCACGCCCGGAGGCGGGGAGGGAGCGGAAGCGGCGTCGAGCGTGGCCGCGAAGTGCTTGGCGATCGAGGGGCGCTTCAATTTCATGGAGTGGGTCATCTCACCGCGGTCGATGTCGAAGGGGCGATTGACGAGCACGATGCGACGCACCTGCCAGGGACGGGGGAGCGACGCCTGCCGTCTGGCGAGCCTGCGGGCCAGAAAGCGGAGGAGACGCGGATGACGGAGGGCCGCCCGTCGCGACGCGACGCGGATGCCGAGCGACCGGAGCGTGGCCCGGACAACGGCAGGCTCGGGCACGATCAGCGCGACCGGCGCCGGAAGCCGATCCCCGCAGACACACACCTGCGCGACGATTGCGTCATCGGCTAGGACGCGTTCCACCTCGGCCGGCGGAAGCTTCGTGCCGGTGGAGAGGACGATCGTGTCGACGACGCGTCCGGTGATGCGGATCCGGCCGTCGGCGGCGATCTCGGCGGTGTCGCCGGTGGCGATCCATCCATCAGCGTGGTCGCCGCGGTGACCAACGTCAGCGGGCTGGGCGTCCGGCGGAAGGACCTGCTCGAGCGCCCGCGAGGGGGTGCGCACGAGCAGTTGGCCAACCGAATCGAGCCGGACATCGATGCCAGCAAGCGGCTTGCCCACCCATCCCGGCCGACAGCCGCGCGGGTTGTCGAGCGCCACCACAGGACCTGCCTCGGCGAGCCCGTAGCCCTCGACGAGCGGCACCCCCCGCGTGGCAAACAGCGACTGCGTTCGTTCCCGCAGCGCCGCGCCACCGGAGATGCAGACTCGCACCCGACCGCCGAGTACGGCGGCGAGATCGGGGATCGCCCCCGACCGCACGCCCCGTTCGAGCCGTTCATAGAATGCCGGCACGCCGAGGATCACCGTCGGCGGCAGGAAGCGGCAGGCGTCGAGGAGGCGCCGCCGGTCGGGAACCACATTGAGACAGCCGCCGCGGACCAACGCCGTGGAGAGATCCCCCGTGCAGGCCAGCGCGTGGCTCATCGGCAGCCAGGAGAGCCGGACGTCGTCCGGTTCGTCGAGAAAGATCGCCGCGGCCGCCAGCGCGTTGGTGGCGAGCGACCGCTGCGAGTGGACATAGCCGCGCGGCCTTCCGGTCGTCCCTGAGGAGAGGAAAATCTGCGCCGGCGCGTCGGGATCGATGGCCGCCGCGCGCCGTGCCACCTCGCGCCCAAGCGCCCCCGGATCGGCAGCGCGGCTCCGCCAGGCTTCCGAGCAGAGCCCCGCCGAGGGAGGCGGCGAGCGCAGCCCTCGACGCGGCGCCGGACAGCGGAGATCGATGGCGCGCCGCGGATCGGGAAGCACACCGAGCAACCGTGAGGCATCGCCGGTTGGGAACGGCCCTTCCTCACCGCTGAGCACGATTCCGGCCGGGGCGAGCCAGGCGATCTGGCGGAGGAGCTCCCCATGCGGGGCATCGGCATGGAGCGCCGCAT
Source organism: Planctomycetaceae bacterium (assembly GCA_947453125.1). Taxonomy (GTDB): domain Bacteria; phylum Planctomycetota; class Planctomycetia; order Pirellulales; family UBA1268; genus QWOP01. Next base: position 3,637 of record CANGGC010000099.1, read on the forward strand.
GGACGACGCCGGCGAGAAGACAGGCGAGATCGACGACAACCCAATCGACCGAGTGCGTGCCGACATGGACGACCCGGTCGCCGGGGCGCAAGCCGGTCGCCTCGAGGGCCGCGGCGAGATCGACGGCAGCCGCTGCCACCTCGAGCCAGGTCCAGGTCGTCCTCGCGCCATCGGCCGACGGCTGCGTGGCCAAGGCAGGCCGGGTGGCGGCATCGTCGAGGCGGGCGATGAGGAGATCGAGAAGGGTCGTGTCGCGGGGCTGGCCCGACGGATCGACGACACCCCGAGCCGACTCCGTGCGGGTCGTCACGTCGCGATCCTCTCCACGACCAGCGCGATCCCCTGGCCGAGTCCGATACACATCGTCGCCAGGCCGAGCCGGTCGCCGCGGTCGCGCATGGCGTGAACGAGCGTGGTGACGATGCGGACACCACTGGCACCGAGCGGATGGCCAATGGCGAGCGCCCCGCCGCGGACATTGACCCGCCCGGCATCGAGTCCGAGTTCGTCGACACACCACAGCGTCTGGGCGGCAAAGGCCTCGTTGAGCTCGATGAGGTCGATCGCCCCGAGGTCGATCGACAACCGACGGAGAAGCTTGTCGGTGGCGGCCACCGGGCCAGTCCCCATCACGGCCGGCGGCACACCCACCACGGCACCGGCGACGACCCGCGCCAGCGGCACGAGGCCCTGCCGCCGGGCTTCGGCCAACGACATGATCACCAGCGCCGCGGCCCCGTCGCTGAGCGGGGCGCTCGTTGCTGCAGTCACCGTGCCAATCTTGGGGAGGAACGCCGGCTCGAGGCGGGCCATCGCCTCGCGGCTGGTGTCGCGCCGCACCGACTGATCGATCGTTGCCTCGACCAGCGCCCCAGCCTCGTCGTGCCCGAAGACCGGCACGACCTCGGCGGCGAAAGCCCCGGCGTCAATCGCGCGCACTGCCCGGGCGTGGCTCTCGAGAGCCCAGTCCTCTTGCCGTCGCCGGTCGATGCCGCGCGACGCCGCGAGATGCTCGGCGGTCAGCCCCATCGAGAGCATGCCCCGGCTGGAACGGGCCACGACCCGGGGATGGAAGTCGACCCCCTCGTCCATCGGCTGGTGGTGCATGTGCTCGACGCCGGCCACGACCTGGACATTCTCGGCCCCGGCAATAATCGCGCGGCTTGCCTGGAGGATCGCCTCGAGGCCCGATCCGCACAGCCGATTGATCGTCACCCCAGCGGTGGAGAGCGGCAGGCCGGCCATCAATGCCACCGCTTTGGCGACGTTGCCGCCAAGTTCGCCACGCTGCTGCGTCGCCCCGAGAAGGAGATCCTCGATCGTCGCAGGATCGACACCGCTCCGCTCGACCGCCGCCACGACGGCGGCCGTGGCCAACTCGTCGCCACGCACCTGCCGGAAGAGGCCACGCTCGGCGTGCGACCGCCCGATCGCCGTGCGGCAGCAGGCAACGATCACGGGGGTGTGTTCGGGCGCGCGGGGAAGAAGCGTGGCGGGCATGAGGGAAACGGCGTGGCTTGGAGGAATCGTGGCGGTCAGCCGGTGAACCGGCCCCCGTCGCGGGCGAGGGATTCGAGGCGGGGCGTCGGTCGCATGCGGATGCCGAGTTCGGCGAGGGCTCCGAGTCGGCGGACGATCTCCGCCGCTCCGAGGGAGTCGGCCCAGGCCAAAAGCCCGCCACGGAACGGTGGGAATCCGAGGGCATGGATGACCGCCAGATCGACATCGCAGCCGTCGCGGACGATCCCCTCGTCGAGAACCCTCGTCGCCTCGAGCACCATCGGGAGAATGAGCCGGTCGATGATGGTCCGTTCGTCGCTGGCACAAGGTGAGAGCGCATAGGGGGCGACCACCGCCGCCACGCCGTCGTCGGGCCGCTCGATCCTGGCCCGGGGACCGGTGCCGCTATAGCGATAAAATCCCCCCCCGCTCTTCCGCCCCAGGCGCCCGGATTTGACCATCGCCGGGATCACCGGCGATGGCTCGATCCGATCGCCGTAGGCATCGTTGAGAACGAGGCCGGCATAGAACGCCGTGTCGAGGCCGATCATGTCGTAGAGCTCGAGAGGGCCCATCGGCATCCCGAAGGCCCTGGCGGCCCGATCGATTTTCCGCGGATCGACTCCGGCCCGAAGCATCTCCACCGATTCGTGGAGATAGGGCATGAGCATCCTGTTGACGAGAAACCCCGGACTGTCACGGACGACGATCGGACACTTCCCCAGCCGCTTGGCGTGGGCGACCGCCCGAGCGACGGTGGCGTCGGAGGTGGCCGGTCCGCGGACCACCTCGACGAGCATCATCCTCCGGACAGGGTTGAAGAAGTGGAGGCCACAGAATCGCGACGGATCGTGGAGCGCCTCGGCGAGCTTCGCGATCGGGTTGGTGGAGGTGTTGGTGGCAATGACGGCATCCGGCCCGACGACTGCCTCGATCTCCGCGAGAACCTTCCGCTTGATGTCTGTCCGCTCGAGAACGCTCTCGATGACGAGATCGGCATCGGCGAGCGCCGTGGTGTGCGTGACGGTGCGCAGCTGCCCTGCAAGCCGGACGGCCCGGGCCTGATCGGTGGCACGGCGGCTTCGATCCCAGGCCGCTTCCTGGAGGATCTCTGGCACGCTGCGGGCCAGCGCCTCCGCCTGCACGTCGGCAAGCGTCACGGCACATCCCGCCCGGAGGTGGGCCGCGGCGATCCCCGCCCCCATGATCCCCGCGCCGACGACCGCCGGGCGCTGGAATGCGGTTTCGTCGGCATCGCGGGGCGGCGCATCAGGAGTGCCGCGATCCGCTTCGACGCCCCGGTCGCGCCGGTTTTGTTCCCCGAGGCGGAACACCCGCACCAATTGCCGGGCCACAGAAGAGCGGGCAAGCGTGGCGAATGCCTTCCCTTCGATGGCGCCCGCTTCGATGGCCGGCACGATCGACGTGGCCAGGACCGCCTCGAGGATCGCCGGCGGCGCCGGGTAATGCCCCGCTGTCCGCCCCTGGATCACCGCGCCGGTTGTTGCTTCGAGAAACTCCCGTTCCTCGGGAGCCAACCCGACCGGCAGGGAACGGCGACGGCGCTGCTCGAGGTGGGCGCCGGTTCCGGTGGCCGAATCAACGAGAAGTCGGGCCGCAGCGAGGGCCTGTTCAGCCGGGACACACGCATCGACCAGCCCCGATCGCGCGGCGGCTGCCCCGCTCATCGTCTCGCCGGCGGCGATCATTTCCACAGCCGGCCCCGGCCCGATCAGCCGCGGGAGCCGCACCGTCCCTCCCCATCCGGGCAGCAGTCCGAGTTTCACCTCCGGGAATCCCAGCAACGTTGTCTCGGCGGAGGTCGCCACCCGGTAATCGCAGGCTAGGGCAATCTCCAGCCCTCCCCCCAGACAGACGCCGTCGATGACGGCCACGGTTGGCCAGGGATTTGATGAGAGGCGGCCGTAGAGTTGGCGGCCATCGGCGCAGGCCTGCTCGATCGTGGCCGCCTCGGCTCCGAGGATCGCCTCCAGCCGATCGATGTCAGCCCCGGCGAAGAACGATCCGGGCCGCCCGGAACAGACCACGACGGCCCGGGGAGGCGGGCCGGCTTCGAGCGCGTCGAGCGACTGGCGCAGATCCCTGAGGAACTGGCCGTCGATAACGTTCTGGCTCCTGCTCCCGGCGACGATTTCGAGCGTGACCACGCCGCTTGAGTCACGCACCGCCACAATCGAACCACGCCCGGCGGCGGTGGCCCCGGAGGGAGGCGTTACCCCAGAGGATCGCGGCTGAAGGGGACTGGCGACCATGGCGTCAGCGGAGAAATGGGGGCCGATTCGGAGGGGGCGAGCATCCCTTCGGCTTGCCCACCGGCCGAAAACCGCTAGTGTATCGATTCGTGATAGTCTATCGGGACATGATCTGATTCGGTGAGAAATCCTCCGGGGTCGTCGAGCATGAACAGTCC
>CANGGC010000100.1 GCA_947453125.1 Planctomycetaceae bacterium
CTCTTCGTGCCGGAGAAGCTGATCCTCCACGTCGCCCACGCCTCGCACAAGAAGCCCGCGGCAGAATGCCCGAGCGTCCGTCTCGACCTCGCCAAGCTCCTCGAAGAGGTGCCCGGTGCCCGCGGAGCGGCCACGCCGCCGGCCGAAGACGCGAAGGCGGCGGCTCTTCCCGGGGCCGTGTTCCGGGGCGTCGACACGCTCGCGACGGGGGAGGATTCCAACGAGGACGCGCAGCAGTGCCTCGCCGGCCTCTGCTGGGACACTGGCGCCTTCGATGTGGCAATCGAGAAAGCCGAGGGCAACAACGGCGACCTCCGCGTCCGCTTCCCGTCGCCGCTCCCCGCCGGCCCCGATTGCAACCGAGACGTCTGGATGGAGTGGTATCAGGCCCGCGATGGCGACGGAGAAGTCTGCCGTGGCCCGGCCTGTGTCGTCGTCCACGAATCGGGGAGCGGGATGACGGTGGGGCGGATCGTGGCCCGCGGGCTCTCGGCGCATGGTGTCCATGCCCTCATGGTGCAGATGCCCTACTACGGGGCCCGGCGGCCGAAGGAGGGGAAGGCGGGGGCAGAGATGCTCGTGCCGGCGGTTCGCCAGGCGGTGGCCGACGTGCGGCGGGCGCGCGATGCCACGGCGGCGCTGCCTCTCGTTGATGCGTCGCGGATCTCCGTCCAGGGGACGAGCCTCGGCGGCTTCGTGACGGCGACCGTCGCCGGCCTCGACGAGGGCTACGACAAGGTCTTCATCCTCTTGGCCGGCGGGGATCTCGTCGGTGTGCTCGAGAAGGGGAAGAAGGATGCCGTGAAGGTGCGCGAGAAGCTGTCCGAATCGGGGATGACCGAAGACCAGATCAAGACGACGCTCCACGCCATCGAGCCAACGCGGCTCGCCCACCGCTACCGCCCCGACCGTACCTGGATCTTCTCCGGGAAGTACGACGACGTCGTCCCCCTCGCCCACTGCCAGCTCCTTGCCGATGCCGGGAAGCTCCCGGAGGACCACCATGTGCAGATGGAGGCCAACCACTATTCCGGCATCATCTATCTGCCGATGGTGATGGCGAGAATCGCCGGGGAGATCCACGGCCGCACGCCGGCCCAGCCGGCTCCCGCCCCCCCGGCCACGACCGCTCGTTGACACACGCCGAGAACGGGGATACTGAGGAGGGTCGGCCGACCGGCGCCGCCCTACCTCCTGCCCCCCGCATCGAGCCCCACCGTGACCGCCCAGAGCCCGAACCCGTCCGCCGATCTCTTCGGCGACCGCCGTACCGTCGAGCAGGTCGAGGAGGGGAACGAACTGGCCCCCAAGTTCGACGCCCAGGGGCTGATCCCCTGCGTGACCACCGACTTCACCTCGGGCGAGGTGCTCATGGTGGGAATGATGAACCGGGAGGCGCTCGCCCGCACGATTCACACCGGAGAGGCCCACTACTGGAGCCGCAGCCGGCAGCAGCTGTGGCACAAGGGGGCGACGAGCGGCCTCGTGCAGAAGGTCGTCGAGATGCGGATCGACGACGATCAGGACTGCGTCTGGCTCCGAGTCGCGATTCCCGGTGGCGCCAGCTGCCATGTCGGCTACCGCTCCTGCTTCTACCGCAAGGTGCCGGTCGGTGCGGAGCGGACGACGGAAGCGAAGCTCGAATTCATGGAACATGAAAAAGCGTTCGACCCGAAGGCTGTCTACGGCGACGCACCGAATCCGACACAGCTGTGACGCTTCGTCCTGGAGACCGCAGGCCAAGGCCAGCAAACCGGATGTCCCCGCGTGGCCAAGGGGTTGAGCGATGGTCGACGACCCATGGACGACCACGCTGATTCAGGGGAAGACCGATGTGCACCCATTCTCAAACATGATGAGAACGGGGATGGATGATGCCCGAAGGATTCGCAACCACGGTCCATGCCATGCACAGAACGTTACAACGGATGAGCCGGGCTGTCAGAGGAATACGACTCCTACCGGAATCAGACTCGATTCTCTTTTCCAGCTGTATGGATGGTGCGTTGGCCATGAGAGCTAACGCTAAGGTTCACCAAACCACCTTCCTCCACCTCCTCCGCTTCCTGTCGGAGACCGATCTGCCGATCTCGGTCCGCACCAGCATCTCCAACGCATCGTTTCCGATCCGAACCGTCGGCTACTACCCCAGGGCAACCTTGTCGCCGTGGCCGATCAACCAGACACGTTGGTCGATCACGGTGAGCGACGCTTCATCAACGGTGCCTCGGCGGACGCAGCGGCACTGGGAGGTCTGCTACGACTACCGTCCCTCCCTAGAACTTGGCAGCGAAGATCTTGTCGTTCCCTACGGCATGCATCCGGCACACGTCCACACCCTCGGTGTGAAGGGCCTTTCGGAAAGGCTCGTTTCACTCCGTGACACCGAGCGAACGCGCCGGCTTTTCTTCGCCGGCTCGCTTCATTCGTTCTACGACAACCGCGGTGTCATCGGCGATATCTTCGGCAAACTCACCCGCGCGCAGATCGTGGCCTTGGCCCGGGACACTGGGATGTTCTTCGAGCCATCGGGAGCGGAGCAATTCCACGAACGGACAGACGAGCCGTTCGTCCTCATCGATTCCGCCCGCTGTGGCATACCGCAGCCACAATGGCTCGCCGAGGTCGCCCGATCCGACTTCATGCTCTGCCCGCCGGGTGCCATCATGCCGATGTGCTACAACATCATCGAGGCGATGGCCGTCGGGACGATACCTCTGACGAATTATCCCGAATGGTTCTTTCCCCCCCTCCGTCACGGTCAGGAGTGCTTCTCCTTTACCGGCAGAGACGATCTTCTGGCCTGTCTCGAGGAGATCCAGACAATGTCGCCCTCACGGATCGCGGCGATGCGTCAGGCCTGCATCACCTATTACGACACCCACCTAAATCCGAGGGCTGTCGTCAACCGCATTCTCGAATCCGGATCGGATCATGTCAGGCTCCACGTCCTCGACGAGACGGTGGGATCGCTCGGAATCGCCCCGTCGTCCTGATCATCGACACCGCCGCCTCGTCGCCGGCTACCTCCCGAAGTAGCTCCACGCATAGCCGAGCGTCGTCTCCGCGCCGGGTTCGAGCCGCACCTGCCAACGGATCCGCGCCGCGCCGTTGAACTGCCGCCACCACGGGGGCCAGTTGAACCAGCCGAATCCTCCCGAGCCACCCCGCCCCGGGCCCGCCGGCCCGGCGGTCTGCCCGAGCAGGGAGAGATCCTCGAGAACGTTGACACGCTCGATGACGCCGTCGTGATCGGCCGATTCGACAGCGCCGAAAACGTGCCGCACCACCTCGATATCGACCGGCTGGCCGCGGAGGTTCTTGAGCGTCAGCCCCCCAGTGAGCTCGAGCCTTGCCAGCTGCTCGCCGTTCCAGTTCTGGGCATTGGGGACGCGGCGCGACTCCCGCTCCTCCTTCGTCACGCGGATGTCGACAGCCGTGGTGACGGCGAGATCGACCTCGGCGCCTGGTGACGTATAGCTGAGCATCCCCTGGGCAAGGACGCGGCCGTCGCGCATCACCAGCGCCGGCGCCGTCGTCAGGGGCGCTTTTCCGGTGTTGGAGAGGCGGATCGTATGAACCGCCTTCGGCGCCGCCATGAGCCGCGCGAACTCCGCTCCCTGCCGGGGATCGAGCTGCTGGACGAACTCGGGCGGCGGAGTGAGGGGGATTTCGAGCTTGAAAAAATCCCGGTAGGGGAGCGAGCCGACGCTCACCGGCATCACCATCCTTTCCCCTTTTTTCAGGCTCACATGCTCGAGGCGGAAGACGTAGAGATCCTCCGTTTTCTCACCAGTCGCTCCACCCGCGTCAGCCTCCGGTGCGGGCGCCGCGCCCCCTCCGGCGCCGCCTGCCACCTGCGACATCATCGAATTGGCGTAGAAGTTGCCAAAGCGGTTACCGTTGCCCAGATCGACCGCCTGCGCGAGACGCGCCGCCGCCTGCTCCAGGCCGATCGGGTCAGCGGAACCTTGCAGGGCGAACGTGGGGACACCGACGACGAGGTTGCAGGTGACGTCATCGAGATCGACCAGATCGTTGACGAGCGTCGCCTGGAGCCAGACGCGGGCCTGCCCCTTACCGTCGAGCTCGACTCGGTACGACGGAATCCAGCGGAGCCCGCGCTGGACATACATCAGGCCGACTCCCGCTTCGCCCGCCTCGAGCGGCGCGACGCCGTCCCCCGCGCCGCGGCGGATCATGCTGAGGGTGAGCGTGCTGCGAAGCTCCTCGCGGCCGAGCTTCGCGGCAGGCCCCGCACGGAACGTGAGATCCTGGATGCGCGAGAGCGGGAGGACGCGGGTGCCGGCGTCGGTCCTGAGGAAGACGAGATCGGAGGCGACCGGCAGCTTGGGGCCGTCCCCCGGAGGCGCAAGCGACTCGAGTTCCTCCGAGCTCTGCATCGGCGCCGGCAGGATCGTCGCCTCGTAGGGGACCGGATCGCGGTTGGCGGGCGGGACTTCGGTGACGAGCAACTCAGCGCCGGGATTGGCGTCGACGAGTTCCTTGAGCGAGAGCGCCGTCCGCTCCACCCTGACCCGGCCCTGCGACGCGGTGACGGCGGCCAACCCGACCCCCTCGTCGGTCGCGCCGGCCCAGAACGTCCCCATCACCGGGGCAGGGAGATGGCGGAGGACGGCGCTCCCTTTGGCATCGACCGCGACGCTACCACGATGGACAACGAAGGCGTGGCCATCCTTGAAGACGCTCACCTCGCGGACCGGGAGGACGGCCTGCACCGGAAGATCGGCCCCCCGGGTCACCAGCGGCACAAGGAGGAAGAGACCGACGAGGTGGACGACCGCCGGCCTGAGGGCCCAGGGAACGTCGGTGGGATCGGGGCGCAGCATCGGAGACCTCAGAATTCTGGAAAACGGTTTCGGCGGCGGCGGATTCGACAAGGCCCCCCCGCGGATCATCCCACGGCGTCGATTCCCCCGGCAAATCCGGCGAGGCCTGCTCTGTGGGAGTCTCTGCCCGGGTGCCAACACGGGGGTATGATTCCTCAGTTCTCACCACGCTTCGGAGCCCCCCGGCGCCCCATGCCATCCCAACCGGCCTCGACGACCAGCCTCGCGCTGGTGCGGCAACTGCGATTCTGTGCCGGCCACCGGCTCTACCGGCACGAGAGTAAATGTGCCTACCTGCACGGCCACAATTACCGGGTCGATGTCGAGGTGGTGGCGGCCGGCGGAGCGGCGACGGTCGATGACGTGGGGCGGATCGTCGATTTCTCGCTGATCAAGAAGCGGCTCCTCGGCTGGCTCGACACCCACTGGGACCACGCCTTCATTCTCTTCGTCGAGGACTCTGGCGCGATTGCGGCGGTGCAGCAGTCGACGCCGTCGAAGCTCTTTCTCCTCCCCTGGAATCCGACTGCCGAGAACATGGCCCGCTACCTCCTCGAGGTGGTCTGCCCCGGGGTGCTCTCCGACCTCGGCGTCGTCGCCCGCGAGGTGAGCGTCTGGGAGACCGACGAGGCGTGCGCGATCGCGTCCCTCACCGGCCCCCCCGCGCCGCCGCCGGTGGCACTCGGCAGTGTGATCGTCATCGACGACCGCTGACCGCGTCTGCACGCCCCCACCAAGCCCTCCCCGAGGCCAACTGCACCCCATGCCAGAACCGCTCCTCCCTGCCGGCGCCTCCTTTCCCACCACCCGCCCGCGGCGGATCCGCCAGCATGCCTGGCTGCGGAGCCTCGCGGCCGAGACGGTCCTCACGCCGGCTGACCTGATCTGGCCACTGTTCGTCCACGACCACCCCGCAGCAGTGCCGGTGGGAGCGATGCCTGGCGTCGAGCGACTCTCGATCGCGGGGGTGGTGAAGGCCGCGGCTGAGGCGGCCGCGCTCGGGATCCCGGCGATCGCCCTGTTTCCGGTCGTCGAGAGCCGACACAAGAGCGACGACGCCGCGCACGCCTTCGACGAAGACAATCTCGCCTGTCGGACGGTCCGCGCCATCCGCCGTGAGACCGGCGACAGCGTCGGCATCATCTGCGACGTCGCCCTCGATCCCTACACGAGCCACGGCCACGACGGCCTCCTCGCCGACGGCCGGATCCTCAACGACGAGACGGTCGCCGTGCTCTGCCAGCAGAGCCTGTCGCTCGCAAAAGCGGGCTGCCATATCGTCGCCCCCTCCGACATGATGGACGGCCGCGTCGGGGCGATCCGCCGGGCGCTCGACGGGGCGGGTCGGGAGGATGCCTGCATCCTCTCCTACGCCGCCAAGTATGCCTCGGCGTTCTACGGGCCGTTCCGCGACGCCCTCGGCTCATCGGCAGCGCTCGGGGCCGGGGCGGCCCGCGGGGTGACCGACAAGAAGACCTATCAGATGGACACCGCCAATGGCGACGAGGCCCTCCGCGAGGTGGCTCTCGACCTCGCCGAGGGGGCCGACATGGTGATGGTGAAGCCGGCCGGCACGGCGCTCGACGTCATCTACCGCGTCAAGCACGCCTTCGGCGTGCCGACGTTCGCCTATCAGGTGAGTGGCGAATACTCGATGATCCGCGCGGCTGCCGCCAATGGCTGGATCGACGGTGAGAAGGCCGCTGCCGAGAGCGTGCTGGTGATCAAGCGCGCCGGCGCCGACGCCATCCTCACCTACTTCGCTCCGGAACTCGCCCGCGCGATGCGGTGAAGGCCCGAGGTCTCGTCGGTCCAAACAAGGCTCGCGGATCCGGCGTCGCTTCTGCGGCATCACGAAAAGGACTTCGCGAGGGGTCGCCCATGCCCCGAGAGCCGGCGTAGCCGACAAGCGGAGCCATGGATGGCGAAGCGCCGGCGGGTCCGAGCGAGCGAAGGCCACGAAGGCCGAAGCGAGCGTCCGGCGACGGGGCGTGGGCGACCCCGAGCCTGCCGGCTCGTCCTGAACCAGCAAACCGACCTCCTCCGAATCACCCCTTCGGCCGGAAAGCGACCAGCCGCTCCGGCTTCGTCTCGAGGCGCGGCGGATCTTCGGCGCCTGTGTGAATGAGATCGATGCAGTAGGGGATCGCCGGGAAGACGGCGTCGAGACACTGGCGGATGCTCCGCGGCCGCCCCGGGAGATTGACCACGAGCGCCCGGCCGCAGATTCCGGCGGTCTGCCGGGAGAGGATCGCGGTCGGGACGTATTTCAGCGACTCTCCTCGCATCAGTTCGCCGAAGCCGGGGAGCATCTTCTGGCAGACGCGCTCGGTGGCCTCCGGGGTCACGTCGCGGGGGGCGGGGCCGGTGCCGCCGGTGGTGACGACGAGGCAACAGCCGGCCTCGGCTAGGGCAACGATCGCCGCAGAGATTTCTTCCATGGCATCAGGAACGATCCGCTCCCGCGCCTCCCACGGCGAGGCGAGCACCTCGTGGAGATAGTCGCGGATCGCCGGGCCCCCTTCATCGACGTACTCCCCGCGGCTTGCCCGGTCGGAGATGGTGAGAATGCCGATGAGGTGCGGAGAGGTTTCCATGATGCCGGTCACGATACCCCAGGGGGAATGGGGAAACCACGCAACCTTCGCGGCGCCGCCTCGAGCAGAACTGGCGACCGTGA
>CANGGC010000101.1 GCA_947453125.1 Planctomycetaceae bacterium
CGACGATCGCACTGCCTATCTTCCCCTCGACCCCTCCGTTCTCGCCAATCCGGAGAGTCTGATCGCCGCACTGGGGGTGGTCTTGCGGCGGGAGACGAAGCCTTCTAACACTCCGCGCCCCAAGGAGCCCCAGTCAGACAAACCCGTACCGCCCCCATCCCCGCCGCCCGCACCGCGGCAACCCCTCGCGGCCCGCATCAAGCGGAGCCGGGGGGGATCGTAGGGCCACCGCCCCCACGGTGGCCGGAGGACGACATGCCGCTGATCGGTCCCGACCGCCATCCCCGCCTTGCCGCCCCGTTCGCGGCGTTGCTGGCGCTCGCCGCCGCGGCGGCATGCGAGCCCGAGGCTTTTGCGCAACGGATCGCCCAGCAATTCGATCAGCAATCGGCTGGGGCCACACAGGCCCCGATGACGATGGCCAATGGCCCGTCGCCGACGTCGACCGCGACGACAAACCTCACCCCGCACATCCCCCGCCCGGTGACACGCCCGAAGTCCTGGCCAGGCCTCAAGCCCGGTGGCCCGACCGGCGACAACCACGTTCTCTCGACCATCCGCACCCTCCCCGGCGAGCCGCTCGACGAAGCGCCGGTCGAGGCCGACGAATCGGGAGGGGTCATCCAAGCGTCGTTCGATGAGCCGGTCGACGATGGCCCGCCGGTGCCCGGTGCGGAGTCGCTCGGCAATACGAAGGTCGTCGCCCGCGTCGGCCCCGAGGTGGTGCTCGAAGGGGATCTCCTCACGCCGACGGCGCTGGAGTGGCTGGCGAAGGTCACCCCGGGCATGAAGCCGGAGCAGGTGCGCGAGCTGAAAGTCCAGATCTGCAAGCAGGTCCTGCCGCAGCATGTCGACTCGCTGATCGTGTTCGTCGATGCCTGCCGAACGATTCCCGAAGGGCGGCTCCCCGAGATCGAGAAGAAGGTCAACGAGGCCTTCGACGCCCAACAGCTCCCGCAGATGGTCAAGGCGGCTGGACTCAATTCGGCAGCCGAGTACGAGGCCCAGCTCCGGTCGCGCGGCCAGTCGATCGACCGCGTCAGAAAGATGTTCTTCGAGCGGGCCCTGGCCCAGCAGTGGGTGCAGCAAAAGGTGAACTCCGACGCCGAGATTCCGCACGCCGAGATGATCGCCTGCTATCAGTCCCGACTCGCCGAATACGACTATCCTTCGAAGGCGCGCTTCGAGCAGCTGACCGTGAAGTTCGGCCCGACGCGCACCAGGCAGGAGGCCTGGAACCAGCTCGCGGAGATGGGCAACGACGTCCTCGAGGGGCGGTCGTTCGCCGACGTGGCCAAGGAGCGCTCGGAGGGGCCGACCGCCTCGAGCGGCGGGCAGTTCGACTGGACCACGAAGGGGAGCCTCGTCTCGAAGGCGATCGACGAAGCAATCTTCACGCTCCCCACCGGGCAGCTCAGTGCGATCCTCGAGGATGGCAAAGCCCTCCACATCGTCCGCGTCGTGGAGCGCGTCGATGCTGGCCGGACGCCCTTCATCGAGGCCCAGGTGGGGATCAAGGACCAGCTCGTACTCGAACGCCGCAAGAAGGAGATGGACGACTACCTCTCCAAGCTCCGGGAACGGACCCCGGTATGGACGATCTTCGACGACGACTCCGGCAACGGTGTGCAGACCGCCTCCGGCACCACGACGTCGGCCGGCGCGAGCCGATCACGCTGACTCAAGGCCCCCCGCCGACGGGAGCTTCGGCCCACCCACCCGGCACCATCCGCACGACCGTTTCGGAGCACCGAACGGAAGGCATGACGGCCGGCGATTCTCCGCCCGGCCGCGGGTCGTCGCTGATTGCCGCCGTCCCCTTCGCGGGATAAACTGGCCCCGCAATCCCTCCCCCCGTGCTCCGCGGCTGTGCCTCTTCCGCCGCCTCTGTTGGAAACCCCATCCATGAGCTCTTCCGCCCCGAAGCCCGCCACCGTGCCCGCCGCCCCCGTCTGGGAAGGCACGAAGCTCGACGGGACGGCGCGGCTCGAACTCGACGGCAAGTCGTTCGAGCTTCCGGTGATCGTGGGGACCGAAAACGAACGGGCCCTCGACATCTCCAAGCTCCGCGGCCAGACCGGTGCGATCACCCTCGACGAGGGCTTCGTCAACACCGGATCGACGACGAGTTCGATCACGTTCCTCGACGGCGAGCAGGGGATCCTCCGCTACCGCGGCTACCCGATCGACGTCCTCGCCGAGAAGTGCGACTTCGTCGAGGTCAGCTACCTCCTCATCTACGGCAAGCTCCCCAACGCCACCGAGCTCGACGACTTCCGCAAGTCGCTCTCGCACCACACGATGATCCACGAGGACATGCGGGCGTTCTACGGGGGCTTTCCCCGCGACGCGCACCCGATGGCCACGCTCGGAAGCGTCGTCGGCGCGCTCTCCACCTTCTACCAGGATTCGCTCGACGTCCGCGATCCGCGGCAGGTGGAGGTGAGTGTCCATCGCCTCATGGCGAAGCTGCCGACGATCGCCGCCTACGCCCACAAGAAGTCGATCGGCCAGCCGCTCATCTACCCGCGTAACGACCTGTCGTACTGCGAGAACTTCCTCCAGATGATGTTTGCGGTGCCGTGCGAGGAGTACCACGTCGACCCGGACTTCGCCGACGCCCTCGACATGCTCCTTATCGTCCATGCCGACCACGAGCAAAACTGCTCGACATCGACGGTGCGGATGGTCGGCTCGAGCGACGCGAATCTGTTCGCGAGCATCTCGGCCGGCATTTCCGCCCTCTGGGGACCGCTCCACGGCGGTGCCAACCAGGCGTGCGTGGAAATGCTCGAGAAGATCGGTGCCGACGGCGGCAATGTGAAGAAATACGTCGACCTGGCCAAGAAGAAGGACTCGGGCTTCCGCCTCATGGGCTTCGGCCACCGCGTCTACAAGAATTACGACCCGCGGGCCCGCCTCATCAAGGCCACCTGCGACCGCCTCCTGGCGAAGATCGCCCGTCACGACCCGATCTTCGACATCGCCCAGCAACTCGAGGAGGTGGCGCTCGCCGACGAGTACTTCGTCGAGCGGAAGCTCTACCCCAACGTCGACTTCTACTCGGGCGTGATCTACCGGGCGATGGGGATCCCCGTGCAGATGTTCACGGTGCTGTTTGCGATCGGCCGTCTCCCTGGCTGGATCGCCCACTGGAACGAGATGCACCACTCGCCGACGAAGAAGATCTGCCGCCCGCGGCAGGTCTACACCGGCGAAAAGCTCCGCGACTTCACCCCGATCAGCGAGCGGAGTTGACGGGCCCAGTCTAGGCACCGTGAAGGGCGTCGATGGTTCTGGCTCAAGCGTGGCTTCGGGGTCGCCCGTGCCCCGTCGCCGGACGTTTGCTTCGGCCTTCGTGGCCTCCGCTCACTCGGAGCCTGCTTCGCTCCGCCATCCATGGCTGCGCTCGCATCCTACGCCGGCTCTCGGAGCACGGGCGACCCCTCGCTTCAGAGCGTTCGAGCGGATGCTTCTTGACACCGCGAAGGCTAGGCCGGGGTCGGCGAACGCTCGAGGAGTCCCCGATCGCGCCTACCGCAACGAACGGCCCGCGGGACTGGTCTAAAGCGATGCGGGGCGACGAGACTTTTGCCGCCCCGGCCGA
This sequence comes from Planctomycetaceae bacterium, assembly GCA_947453125.1. Taxonomy (GTDB): domain Bacteria; phylum Planctomycetota; class Planctomycetia; order Pirellulales; family UBA1268; genus QWOP01. The sequence continues at coordinate 3,608 of CANGGC010000101.1, forward strand.
CCGAACCACCAACAGGCTCGCCACCCGCAGACAGGCGCCCCCGGCCGCACGCCTCAGCCGGGCTTCAAGCGTTTCCGCTTGAAGAAGTTGCTGAGGATCCGGCCGCAGTCGTCGGCCATCACCCGGCCGACATGGTCGACGCGGTGGTTGAGGCGGGGATCCTCGAAGAGCCGGTAGAGCGATTCCACCGCACCGGCCTTCGGATCGGGTGCGCCCCAGACGACGATCGGCACCCTGGCCTGGAGGATCGCCCCGGCGCACATCGGACAGGGCTCGAGGGTGACGTAGAGCGTGCAACCCTCCAGCCGCCAGGAACCGAGGGCCGCGGCGGCCTGCGTTAGCGCGATCATCTCGGCGTGGGCGGTGGGATCGGCGAGTTGCTCGCGCTGGTTGTGGGCTGCCGCCACCACGCGGCCGGCGGCCACGACGATCGCCCCCACCGGGACCTCGTCCTCCGATTCCGCCACCCGTGCCTCGTCGAGGGCCATCCGCATCCAGCGATCGTGCGGCGAGTCGCCGGGGAGGATCATTTCGTCCATCGATGGGCTCCGGCGGCAGGCGCCGTGGCTTCCTCGCCCGGTGCCGCCGCGGTACGATTCTGCCGGGGATTCTTCCGAGCCGCCACCCGGCATCGACGGAATCCACCGTCCCCCTCCAGATCCTTCACCGGCCGCACGTCCCCGGCCCCGGGAGAGCCCGCCCCCATGCAGATCCTCGAGCAATTCCAGGAACCCCTCGGCCTTCTCCTCCGCTGGAGCCATCTTCTCGCGGCGATCACCGCCCTGGGTGGACTGATCTTCTCGCGATTTGCTCTTCTGCCAGCGCTCGAGGACCTCGACGAGGATGCTCGCCGCCGCGTGCATGACGGCATCCGCCGGTCGTGGATGAAGTGGGTGATGGGGTCGATCACGATCCTCCTCCTCACCGGGCTTGCCAACTATCTGCTGTTGATCAATCGGGCCAACTCCGAAGCCTGGGGGGGCAACGGCCGGATGTGGATGAAGGCCCACGGCTACCATGCCTTCATGGGGGCAAAGATTCTTTTTGCCTTCGCGCTCTTTTACCTCGCCAGCGCCCTCATCGGCCGCGGCGAGGCAACGCAGTGGGCACGGGACGACCGGAAGAAGTGGCTCACGATCACCCTCGGCCTCGGCCTGGCTGTGGTGATCCTCTCCGGCTACCTCCGCCAGATGCACACCGGCCCGAACACCGTGGCTGCGGCCGCCGACGGCGAGCGCCTCGGCGGTGGCGGCGAGGAGGGGCCGCCGCGGGGTGGATTCGGTGGAGGCATGATGGATGACGAGTTCGGTGGTGGGGGCGGACTCGGCGGCGGCGGATTCGGAGGGGGCCGTGGACGTGGGCCTCGCGGTGGGGATGTCCCGCCCCCCGACGAGGGCAACCCGGAGCCCGAGGCCGCGCCGCCTGCCGCCACGGATGGGGCCGCGGCGCCACCGAGCGAGGCTGTGACCCCGCCTGACGAGGGCGAACCCGAGCCCGGCGCCGACGCGAAGTGATTTCCCTCCCGCCATTCCCAGGAACACCACCGATGGACAAGAAGGACAAGAAGCGGATCGAGGTGCTGCAGCAGAAGATCGCGAAGCTCCAGCAGCTCCTCGCCGGGGCGAAGAAGCAGCCCGACGATCCGGCCGAGGTGCCGCGCCTCGAGAAAGATCTCGCCGCGGCCCACGCCGAGCTTGCCAATCTCAAGAAGGGCTGATGAAGAGACGCCGATGCCCCCCCGCCTCCGTATGCCGGGTGGCCGGCCATGGGGGCCTGGCGTCTGCCCGCTGACCGCCTCCAGGAGTCGCTCATGAATGCCGTGCCTGCCGTCGTGGCCGCCGATCTCAACGCCCCGTTCCCGGTCGCGGAAGAACAGCGTCGGCGTTTCCGGGAACAGGGCTACCTGAAGATCCCGGGCGTGTTCTCCGCAGAGACGCTCGCTTGGATCGACGGCACGATCAGCCGGCTCGTCGAGGCCAACAACCCCCTCGCCGGCGTGCCGATGGAGTCACGCGATACCTACGGCAAGGCGTTCACTCAGGTTTTCAATCTGTGGCTGAAGTCGGACGACGCCAAGGCGGTGAGCGCGTCGCGCCGCCTGGCAGGAATCGCCACCTCACTCCTCGGCACGGCGGGGGTACGGATGTGGCACGATCAGGCGCTCTTCAAGGAGCCCGGCGGGGGCTTCACGCCATGGCACGCCGATCAGCAGTACTGGCCGATGGCCTCGGGCTTGTGCGTTACGGCCTGGATCCCGCTCCACGCCGTGCCACTCGAGCGTGGGCCGTTGTCGTTCGCCCCCGGCACCCACCTCAAGCGGATCGGTCGCGACCTCGCCATCTCGGACGAATCGGAACGACTGATCAAGGAGGCAATCGCCGCCGAGGGGATCACCGAGGTGATCGAGCCGTACGCCGCCGGGGAGGTGTCCTTTCACCTCGGATGGACGCTCCACCGCGCCGGCCCGAACACGACCACCGAGGCCCGACGGGTGCACACGGTGATCTACATGGACGAGGCGATGCGGCTCATCCAGCCGAAGAACACCTGGCAGGAGGCCGACCACCGCGCCTGGTCCCCATCGACTCGGGTGGGGGAGGTCATGGCCGATCCGCTCAACCCGGTGCTCTATTCCGCCTGAGCATGCGGGCTTCCCGCGCCGGAATGGGGTACGATCGTTGAGTCAGCGGCACCTCAAGGAACCACGCGCCCATGGGGCTGGACGGACTTCTCGCACTCTTCGGCCTCGGCCCCAAGAAACCCGCGTCCAAACCGGCGGCCACTCCCAAGGGGGCGGGGCGCGGGGCTGCCCCATCCGCCCCAACGGCGGCGGACAAGGCTGCCGAGAAGGCGAGGCTCAAGATCCGCGCCACCAGGCTCCGCTCGAAGGTCGACATCTGGAAACGCTTCGAGAAGCTCCACAGCAGCATCTCGGGGACGATGTCGAGCTTCTACAAGGCGCGTGAGCGGGCGACCGGGAAGATCGTCGGCCTCAAACTCCTCGACCCCAAAAAATGCGCCCCGATTGAGGGGCGTTACAAGGGGCTCAACAAGCCCCCCGAAGGGGAGATCGGCGACCAGATCCTCGGCCCCAACATCGTAAGAACGATCGATTGGGGCGTGTCGACGGAGGACGCGGCGTTCATCGTCGAGGAGTTCATCGAGGGGCCGCTGCTCCACGCGATCATCTCGAAGAAGGAGCCGCTTCCCCCGCGTCAGAGGCTCGAACTGGTGCGGCAGGCGGCCACGGCGTTGGAATGCGTCCATCAGGCCGGGTTCGTCCACCGTGACATCTGTCCGCGCAATTTCATCCTCGATCCCGATGGCCGGCTCGTGCTCTTCGACTTCGGGCTGACGGTGCCCGATCGGCCTGTGTTCCTCCAGCCCGGTAACCGGATTGGCACTCCCAACTACATGGCGCCGGAGGTGGTGCGCCGCCGTCAGGCAGACAAGCGGATCGACATCTTCTCCCTCGGCATCACCGCTTACGAGATCTGCACGCTCACCCTCCCCTGGCCCCGCGGCACCACCGGTCGCACGGCGTTGGCCCACGACACGATCCTTCCCGACGACATCCGCAACCACTGGGCCGACATCCCGCCCCCTCTGGCCGACGCGATCATGGCCTGCATCGCCGCCGATCCCGACAAGCGGCCGGCGGGATGCGACGATTTCCTTGCCAAGATCGCCAAAGTCTCGATCGACTGAAGCCCCCCGCACCGAGGGGAGGGCGTGATGCCGGGGGCCCTCTACACGGCCGGAGGCCTTTTTTCACGGCGACAAAGCCCCGGCACCGCGGTCGGGCGGGGTGGACTTGATGGGGGGGGCCGACGGTTCTACGCTGGTGGTTTCCCTGGTGGCCCCCCGGTCCCTTCCACCGGTCCCTCATTGACACCGGTGGCGGCCGCTCCACCGAACCAAC
>CANGGC010000102.1 GCA_947453125.1 Planctomycetaceae bacterium
CAAGGAATGGTGGGCCAAGGGGGAGGGAGAGGCGATGGAGCTCGGGGAGGTGCTCGCGCCGCTCCACGACTTCCGCAGCCGGCTCAACTTCATCAAGGGGCTTTACAACGCCGAAGCCCTCAAGGGGAACATCCACTCCTCGCAGACCGGCAACATCCTCTCGGGCGCGCCGCTTGCCAGCGGTGGCGAGATCCGTTCCGGCACGAGTGTCGATCAGTTCGTGGCCCAGCGGCACGGCCGCTCGACGAAGGTGCCGAGCCTCGTTCTCGGCTGCGAGAAGAGCAACCCGAGCGTCCACAAGAATTACTCGATGCTCTACAGCTCCCACATCTCCTGGAGCTCACCGACGTCGCCAACGCCGCTCGAGATCTATCCAGCCCTCGCCTTCGACCGGCTCTTCAAGGACGAGTCGACGCGCGAGGATGTCAGCGTCCTCGATGCCGTCCGGGAGGACGCCGAGGATTTCCGCCGCACCGTCAGCCGGAGCGACCAGCGGAAGCTCGATGAATACCTGGAGAGCGTCCGCGACGTGGAGCGGCGGATCGAGTCGGCGGGAAACCGCGGCGAGCTCCAGGGCTGGAAGCCGGTGCTCGCCGGGCCCGACATGCCGCGGCCTGCCGATGGTGTCCCCCAGGACATCGCCGATCACATGCGGCTGATGAGCGACATTCTCGTGCTGGCCTTCATGACCGACGCGACGCGCGTTTGCACGCTCAAGCTCAACAACGACCACTCGTCGCTGCGGTTCCCGAACCTCGGCGTCGACTACATGATCCACCACCTCCTCTCCCACTCCGACACCCCCGACTGGCTCAAAGTCAACCAGTTCTTCATCGGGCAGTTGGCCCACATCTGCCGACGGCTCGACAGCGTCCAGGAAGGGGAGCGGACGGCCCTCGACAACACCGCCATCCTCTACTGCTCGAGCATGATGAGTGGCCACCACGACGCCTCGCAGCTCCCCGTCGTGCTCGTCGGCGGCGGCGGCGGGAAGATCGCCGGCGGCCGGGTGCTCGACTATTCCGGTCAGGAGCAGCGGCAGATGTGCCGGCTCTACATGTCGCTCCTCGACGTCTGCGGGACCCCGGTCGACTCGTTCGGCGATGCCACCGCGAAGCTCGCCGAGATCTGACGGGCCTGGAGCCTGCCGCAGGTGTAAACTCTCCTCTGGCGAGGCAACGGAGCGCGGAGGGAAGTCTCATGCAACGGATGAATCCCTCAGGTCGTCGGGTGGCGTCGTGTGGCGGGGCGATCGTTGTCCTCTTGGGCCTCACGGTGGTCGCCCACGCTCAGCCTGCCGATCGGGGAAAAAGCGAGAAGGCCTCCCCTCAAGGCGTGACCGACCTGATCTCGGTCGCAGGTGGCGGAGAGATCCGCGGCGCGGTCGTGAAGCGCTTTCCCGACGGCTCCCTCGATGTAGCGGTGCAGCGTGATTGGCTCGCCGCCCATGCCCCCGAGGTGTCCGAGGTGCTCGGCGCCGAGGAGCGCAGGCAGACGAAGGTGGTCATGGAGGCGCTCGCGAAGCGGCTCGCCGCGGCGATCGCCGCCCTCCCGGAGAGCCGGACTCGTACCCTCGGCCTGCTGCGCCGTGAGGCCGACCGGGTCGACGACTGTCTCGCGGTTGCCGAAGAAGCCGGCGATCGGGACGCGGCCCAGCAGAGCGCGGAGGAAGGGGCAGGGAGGGGCGATCGACCGATCCGCCCGCGGGCCGCCAGGCGGGGGGAATCGCAATTCACGCTCCTGCGGATCGCACCGAAGCGAGTCACGAAGGTGCGGCCGAGCGGGCAGGACGCGCAGCGGATCGCCCGTTGGGCCTGGAGCGAGCGGCTTGAGGATGTCGAGGGGCGTTCGGCTGCCGATCTCACCAAAGAATTGAAGGCCCGGGGGATCGATCCGCGCTCCCCGCCGCCGGGGCTCGGCGAGCGCCTTCCTCCGCTGCCGCAGGATGATCGAGAGTGGGCGGCACGGATGGCGCTCGTCGAGGACGCGCTCGGCGATACGGTGGCCTTTCAGGGGTTCGGCGACACGGTTATGAAGGTGGGCGAGGCCGAGGGGGGATTGGCAGGGATTCTCCCGCAGTTGGGGCGGTTGCTTGGCGGAGGCAACGGTGGGCTCGGGCTCGGTGGGCTCGGGCTCGACGAGTTTCTCGATGGGCTCAAAGGTGCCGGGCTCCCTGGCGCGCAGGCGAACCCCGCTGCAACGCCCGGCGGTGCCAATCCCGCCGGCAAGCCGGCCGAGCGATGGCTCGTGTCGGCCCGTGCCCAGGCAGCCGAGGCGGGGCATTACCGGGCGACGCGCGTCAACGTCGACGCGGCCAATGGCCGGGCGGAGGTGGAGTCGGTGTTTGAGGCCCGCATGCCCGACGGCTCGTGGGAGACGATCTGGCGCGAAGTCCGCGCCGCCGATGCCGCACGGGCCAACGAAGCGGCGGTGGAGCGGATCACGGCCGACGAGCGGGTCAGTGGCCTCCTCCAGACGATCCGTGGCATTGGGCTGGTCAATGAGGCGAGCATCATGCAGGCGATCCGCGTCGGTGCCGCGACGTCCACCGCGCAAGGGGAGATCGACACCGCCTTCAACGACTTCCGCAGCCGCCATGTCCAACGGCTAGACGGCCCGCCACTGCGCTGGGATGGGCGGTAGTTCGATCTCCCGCGATGCCACAGATAGCAGGCGATAGCATGCCACCTTCCGAGTCCCAGGTGGGTGCCAAGTCCCCTCTCCCTGCCTGGCACTTCCTCCCGATCGATGAGGTCGTCCGCCGTCTGGCGACCGACGCACAACAGGGGCTCCCGGCCAGGGAAGCGGCACGGCGGCTGGCCGAGCACGGCCCCAACAGGCTGGAGGAACCAGCCGCGGTGCCCTGGTGGCGGACGTTCCTGGGCCAGTTCCGCGAACTGCTGATTTGGATCCTGATCGCGGCGGCGATCATCGCGGGGGCCGTCGGTGATTGGGCCGACACGGCTGCGATCGTGGCGATCGTCCTGGTCAATGCCGTCATCGGCTTCCTCCAGGAAGACCGCGCCCAGCGTGCCCTCACGGCCCTCCGGGCGATGTCGGCCCCGCTGGCCCGCGTGGTTCGCGACGGCCTACCCTGTTCGATTCCCGCCGAAGACCTCGTGATTGGGGACCGCATCGAGATCGAAGCGGGTGACCATGTCCCGGCCGATGCCAGGGTCGTGGAGGCGTTTTTTCTCACCACGCAGGAGTCGTCGCTCACCGGTGAGAGCCTGCCGGCAGAGAAGCGCGTGGCCGACGCCTTGCCGGCCGACACGCCGCTCGGCGACCGGCATTCGCTCCTCCACGCCGGCACGGTGGTGGCGGAAGGGCGGGGCGCGGCGGTCGTCGTTGCCACCGGCATGGAGACGGAGTTTGGACGGATTGCCGGCCTCCTCGGGCAGGCGACGAATGAGCCGACGCCGTTGCAACAACGCCTCGCCAGCCTGGGGAGGATTCTGATCGGGCTGTGCATCGTCGTTGTCGGCCTGATTTCAGTCGTCGAGGTCGTTCGTGGCGGCGGCATCGGTCGGCTCATCGAGACCGGCCGTCTCGCCGATCTGCTGCTGCGATCGGTCAGCCTTGCCGTGGCCGCCGTGCCGGAGGGGTTGCCGACGGTGGTGACGCTCGTGCTGGCGATCGGACTGCAACGGATGGCGCGGCGCAACGCCCTCGTGCGGCGGCTCCCGAGCGTGGAGACGCTCGGGTCCGTGACGGTCATCTGCTCCGACAAGACCGGCACGCTGACCCGCAACGAGATGACGGTGCGCGACGTCATCACCGCCGAGCGGCACTATGCCGTGAGCGGCGTGGGCTACGAACCGCGAGGCGAGTTTCATGCCGACGACGGGTGCGATCCTGCTACCGATCCGGACCTCCACCGGCTCCTCGAGATTGCAGCCCGCTGTACGACGGCCACCGTCACGCCCGCTGCGGACGGCACTTGGCGGGTGGTGGGCGATCCGACCGAGGGGGGCCTGATCGTGGCCGCGATCAAGGCGGGCGTCGCTGACCACAGGACGGCGACGCCAACGCTGTTCGAGATCCCCTTCGACGCCATCCGCAAGCGCATGAGCGTGGTCTTGCCGGGGGGAGATGGTGGCCGGTTGCTCGCTACGAAGGGCGCGCCCGAGGCGGTGCTCCCCTGCTGCGTGGCGGAGCAGCGGGGGGGCGTGGTGGTGCCGCTCACTGATGAGCGCCGCCGCGAAATCACGCACGCTGCCGGCGATCTCGCCGGCCGGGCCATGCGGGTGCTGTCGTTTGCCTGGCGGGCCATGCCATACGCCGAGCCCTTCGGCGGTCATCCCGCCGGGATCGAGCGGGAGCTCGTGTTTGTCGGGCTCGTCGGCATGCTCGATCCACCGCGCGAGGAGGCGAAGGCGGCGATCGGACGTTGCCGCACGGCCGGCATCCGGCCGGTGATGATCACCGGTGACCATCCCGCCACGGCCCTGGCGGTGGGGCGCGAGCTCGGCCTTGCCGTCGCGGCCTCGAGGGCCGTGAGCGGGTCGGAGATCGATACGCTCGGCGACGCAGCGCTCGGGGCCGTCGCCTCCGACGCGGTGGTCTACGCGCGCGTGTCGCCCGAACAGAAGCTGCGGATCGTGCGGGCCCTGCAGCGCCTCGGCCATGTCGTGGCGATGACCGGCGACGGCGTCAACGATGCCCCGGCGGTGAAGGCTGCTGACATCGGGATCGCGATGGGCATCAGCGGGACGGATGTCACCCGCGAGGCGGCCGACATGGTGCTCACCGACGATAACTTTGCCTCGATCGTGGCGGCCGTCGAGGAGGGACGGGGCATCTACGACAACATCCAGAAGTTCATGCACTATCTCCTCTCGTGCAACGCCGGCGAGGTGCTCCTGATGCTCGTGGCGGCCGTCGCGGGCTGGCCGGCGCCCCTCGCCGCGATCCAGATTCTCTGGCTGAACCTCGTCACCGACGGCCTGCCGGCGCTCGCCCTCGGCGTCGAGCCACCTGAGAGCGACATCATGGTGCGCCCGCCGCGGCCCTTGAACGAGGCGGTGATTCCCTGGCGGCGCGGTCTCGAAATCCTGGCCCACGGCAGTGTCGTGGCCGCCGTTTGCGTCGCAGCGTTCTGGGCGGTCTGGCAGGGGGATGATGCCAGGCTCGGCCAGGCCCGGACGGTGACGTTTTGCGTGGTGGCCTTTGCGCAGCTCCTGTTCGCGATTGGCTGCCGGAGCGATCGCCGGTCTGGTTTCGGTCCCGGGATGTTTGCCAATCCGGCGCTGCTGCTGGCGATTGCGGTGTCGGCGGTCGTGCAGGTGGCGGTTGTCACGCTCCCGACGGCGCAATCGGTGCTCGAGGTGGCAGCAGGCGGGCCAGGAGTCCACTGGCCGCTCGTCCTCGGGCTCGCGCTCATTCCGCTGGCGGTGGTCGAGGCGCTGAAAATCGTCGCGTCAGGGGTTTGCTGGGCGCGGGTCGCTGCCGGCTCGCCGCGGCACTGACAGCCGGCGCTCGAGCCATTCGTAGGCCTGCGTGCGGATCTCGGGGGGGAAGTCGTGGCCGCAGTCGGGGGTGACGACGATGAGTCGCTCGCCAGCCGGAGCGACTCCAGGCTCCCCGTCGAAGAGCCGGTGGACCGGCAGCGCCTCGGCGAAGGCCCGCCGGACGCCCGCTACGGCGAAATTGTCATCACCGACCGGCGAGTTGGAAAACAAGCTCCGCGGGGCGAAGCTGGCGATCACCTCGGGGAAGTCGAAGGGGATGCGGCCGGCATCGAGGGCGTAGGTGTCGCGGATCCGCGGCATGTAGCGGTCGCTCGTCCAGCCGTTGACGTCGCCGTGGTAATAGTCGGGGAAGGGGGTGAAGCCACAGCTGCTCACCACCGCCACGAGGCGGTCGTCGAAGGCGGCGGTGAAGAGGGCGTTGTGGCCGCCGAGCGAATGGCCAATGGCGCCGATCCGCTCGGCATCGACCTCGGGAAGGCTCGCGAGCAGATCGACGCCACGACGATTGTTCCAGACGGCCTTCATGCTCCCGCTTGTGGAGCCGCGTTCGGGTGTCTGGAAGTCGTAGGTGTATTCACCGAACGATGGGTAATCGGGGACGAGGCAGACAAAGCCGCGCTCGGCCAGCTCATGGGCGTAGTGGAGATTGGGGAGCCCCCCGAGCCCGGCCGGCTCGTCCTTGCCGATGTTGTTGGTCTGGTGGAGGCAGAGCATGGCCGCGGCTGGGGTGGCGGCCGTGGCCGTGTGGGGGATGAGGAGCCAGGCGGGGACGCGATCGCCGGGCTCGGGGGTGTAGCGGAGCTTGCGACGGACGTAGCGGTCGGTCCGTTCCTCGTCGACCACCTGGACCTCGAGCGCCCCCCGGCGGTCGGCGCCGGGAAGCGGGCCCATGACAAGCTCCATCCGCCGACGGATGTCGGGGATCTGCCGCTGCCACTCGGCCGCAGAGGAAGCCTGCGGAGTTTGCGCCCGATCAGCGTCCTGGGCCGCCGCCGGCATCGCGATCAGAATCGCCGTGATCCAGAGCCAACCGCGCCAGTTCATCCTCGAATCTCCTTGGGGCGGAGGGGGGACTGACGGTCAAAACCGAGGCCACGGAGCCTCATGAAGGGTCGTCTCCCGACCCCCGCCCGCTCGGAATCCCCCGTCGATCTGATAGCCTACCGAATCGCAAGTCCCTCCTTTTCTGCCTTCCCGTCGGAGCCAATCCCGATGTCCGCCGACACCCCGTCCCTCTCGCGCCGCCACCTCCTTGCTGCCGCTCCGGCCGCGGCCCTCGTCGCGATCGCCGCCCGGGGGGCCACCCCGGCCGGCGCCGCTGACGCGGCGCCGGTCGACACGCTCATCGAACCGCCGGCAGGTAAGAAAATCCTTCTCTCCTGCAAGCTGGGGATGATCGCCGGCGAGTCTGACGGAAAGCCGCTCTCACTTGTCGAGCGATTGAAGATGGCGGCCGATGCCGGCTTCGACGGCGTCGATCTCGATCAGGCCGGTGGGATCACGACGAGCCAGGCCCGGGCCGCGGTTCGCGAAAGCGGCGTCTTCGTCCATAACGCCATCAACCACGAGCATTGGGGGAAGCGCCTCACGAGCCCGAATCCCGACGACCGGGCCACCGCCGTCGCCAACCTCGAGCACTGCCTGCGCGTCTCCCATGCCGCCGGCGGGAGCGGCGTGCTGATCGTTGTCGGCCAGGGGGGAGACGGGCCGGAGGCGGAGATCGAGGACCGCTGCCGCAATGAAATGAAGAAGGTGCTGCCGCTGGCCGCGTCGCTCGGCCAGCCGATCCTGATCGAGAACGTCTGGAACCGGATGATGTACGACCACGACGCGCCGCCGGAGCAGGGGCCGGAGCGGTTCATCGCCTTCGTCGACAGCTTCAAGAGCCCGTGGGTGGGGATGTATTACGACATCGGCAACCACTGGAAATATGGCCAGCCGAAGGATTGGATCCATGCGTTCGGCCATCGCTGCGTGAAGCTCGACATCAAGGGCTTCAGCCGGAAGAAGAACGCCTTCGTCGACATCGTCAGCGCCGACGACGACGTGCCGTGGG
>CANGGC010000103.1 GCA_947453125.1 Planctomycetaceae bacterium
AGGGCCCGCCATCGGCTCGAGGAGCATCCCGACTACGACAGCCTCCGGCTCCTTGAATCAGCCGACCGCCGCGGCCATGTCCGCAGCGGCGAGGCCCCGACGCTCGAGGAGGCGATTGAAATCCTCCGCGGGCTCGACGGCGACGACGGCGCTCAAGCGACCGACAACGCGGACGACGATGACGCTCAAGCGACCGACGACGCCTGACACTCGGGGCCGCGGGTGCGCGGCATTCCACCGTGGCCACGCGGGCCCGGGCGGCGACAGGGGCCGTCTTGCCGATCGGCGACGGCCGTCGACACCTGGCTGCCACCCCCTCACCTGCAGCATGCGGGGCAAGGGTGGATATACTGCAAACGGCGCCTGTTAACGCGCCAGCGACTGGGGGCTAGAATCGACGTAAGCCATTGCCGGGAAGCCCATTGCGTCCAAGGGGCGCCAGCGGCGCAAGTGCGTTAACACGCAGGCGCGGGTGGTTATACGGACCGTATAAATACAAGTTATCCGCCTGAAGGATCGCCAATGGGTGTGACTTACGAGCTAGTGAATGCAGACCGCCGCAACAAGGTGTCATTTCGTCGTTTGGCGGCATGGAAACGGCAAGAACTGATTGGCAATCCAGTAACCTCAGCTCTGACGACCGCGTACGTGTTTGACCACCCCGGAGATCGAATTGCTTTTGTGCCTGACATTGGCCCTTCACCCTTTCTCGACCTGCCGCTCGTCGAGATCAATGACCTTGACGATCTGACGGATACCTACATCGCAAGACTTGTAAACGACGGAATATTGTCGGATCATGGTGTCTTAGACAATCCGAATATTGATCCTCCAAGCTATCTCCGAGACATTCGATTGAATTGGCTAACGGAGTCCTGAATTGGCGGATAACGATCGGTTGCACCGGAGCCCTCGTCGACGTCGGTCTTGAAATCCACATCAACTCCTCGGGCCCGGTGAACCGTGGCGTTCGCCGTCAAGCCACATGCTCAAACTGTCGCACCGACAACTTGAAGTCCGAATCGACAACGATCCGTCGTTTACGTTCAGATCAGTCGATAACCCACATTCCTACGATCACGCATACCGTCTCGACGATGAACCCTATACTCCAACATCGCTTCACACGGTCACTGTCAACCAAGAAGATGGCGAGCCCATTGCCTCATGTATCCTCGGTGCAACAGGAGGCGCTTCTGGAGTTCACGAACATTCAGCAATAATACACACCGACTCACTGCTCATCGCTGTTGGGCCTTTTATCGCGTCGCTTCAACTGCCAGCACTTACCCTCAACTGGAAAGTGAAAACGGATTGGGCAACATGCTTTGGCGTGTATCACTCACCCGACAATCGTTGCTACGTTTCCCACGGAGAGATGGATGTTGCCGCTGTCTCGTATGATGGTGCGATTATTTGGTCGAACAGCGGTGCCGACATTTTCACAAACGGCTTTTCGGTTACGCAAAATCAGGTCACGGCGATTGACTGGAATGAAGACAAATACGTGTGGGATATCGCAACCGGTAAACTGATGGAATCGACGGCGAACAAGGCGGTCAACCCGAGCGGCGGATCGGGCGTTTCCTGAAATCAAAGTCACTTGGCCGCCGCCGGGTTACCTTGGGCGTTCGCTTGCAGACCAGATGCTCTCAACTACAACAACCACGAGGGCTCGCGTCTGGGGCACGAAGAACGCGTGGAGCCTGTCCCCGTTTCGGACTGCCGATGAGCCACATCAGGAATGTGATGTTGAGTTGAAAATCCAGGGGGACGACCGGGACGGGTACCACCTGGTGGTGAGCCCACACGGATTCTTCACGGCCGACTCATGGCATCAAACTAAAGAGGACGCCCTGAGTACGGCGAGGGAACTGTTCGGCGTGCTCCCCGAAGCTTGGTCGAGGCCAAATCGCGCGGAAGACAATTAGCGAACAAAGCGGCGAACCCTAGCGGCGGATCGGGTCGGTCTTGAAGTCAACGGTACTTGGCCGCCGCCGGGTTACTGCGGACGTTCGGCATGCGGGTCTCACCGGATACGGAGTGCTCATGTGTCGATATGCGTTCAAGGGCCCGTACAAGCGGCACTTCGCCTGCTTCCGTTGCCGGAAGGGCTTCAAGCGGCCGCCGGTCTCCGATCGCGTGATGTCTGACGCCGACCCAGCCCCGTGTCCGGACTGCGGCGAGCGGATGACTGAGATGGGGCTGGACTTCAAGACCCCGCCCCATGAAGATGCGGAACAGTGGGCTGTTATCGAACACGTCCGCAGGTTGGGCTATGGCCACATGGATTGTGGGTGCGGAGGGTCAGGCCCTCTTCCGATTCGGTGGGGGCAGGTGCCGGGGTTCTTGGCTTCCCGTCAGCCAGCATCAGTGGGAGAGCAATTGGCGGAGCGGTTCGCGGATCGTGGTGAACGTCGCTGACGCCGAACCAGACGCTGCAGCAGGCGGCGGGGGTGGGTAGGCTTTTTGATGGTCAGTGCTCCAGCGGCCCCCGCTGCTGCTGAGTGAAGCCGTTCGGCGAACCACTGACGCGTTCGGGTGATTGATGAATCCAACCGTTTACCTCGAAACAGCGATCATCGGCTACCTTGCGATGCAGCCCAGCGGCGTTCTACGGATCGCTGCCAACCAGCAGACCACGCACGAATGGTGGACCGAGCATCGCCATCGTTTTTCCGTATACGTCTCGCGATTCGTGGTCGGCGAATGCGCGGCGGGTGATTTCGTAGCCGCGGCTGATCGCCTGCGTGTCTTAGCCGAAGTGCCGCTGTTGGAGGTTACGACGGATGTGGAATCACTTGCCGGGGCGTTGCTTGAAGAGGTGCCGCTGCCCCCAAAGGCAGCGACAGATGCCCTCCATATCGCGGTCGCAGCCGTCAACGGTGTCGAGTATCTCCTGACTTGGAACTGCAGGCATATCGCAAACCCTGCCCTCAGGCCGCGAATCGAATCGGTTTGTCGTAGAATGGGGTTTGAGCCCCCTGTCATTTGCACCCCGCAGGAACTTCTGGAGATCGACGATGGAATCTGATCCGGTCGTTGCCGAAGTGCGAGCAGTTCGCGAGCAGCTGGCCGCCCGTCTCGGGTTCCGGCTCCACGACATCGTCAAAGAAGCACAGCGGCAAGATGCTGCTGGCGACAGAAAAGTCGTCCGACTCCCACCACGACGCCCCATCGCCGCGGCCGTAGGCACGAAGTAGTTAGAACCAGGCGCTGGATCAGACGGCGGCTTGCGTCCAGCGGCGGGGCGGAGTCCTTTGTCCGCCGTCGATCAGTTTTCCGATAGGCGATTATTGCTGTGAATCGAAAGCGGGCGATTACCAGCGTCGCGATCGCTCTGGCCGTGGCGGCGTACTTCGTTGGGTGTGTCGGCTACTACGCGTACTGGGTGGGCGGGTATCGGGTCGCCGTCCACCTCAGGCGAATTGGCGATTGTCCCGTTGTCGGGGTTCTTGCGTGGCCCGTGTACCCGGAGGCCTTTCGGTCGGCCACAAAAGCGTTGGGCTCGGCTCCGGCATCATCTCCCAGATACTTTGACCTCTTCGAGATGCGTGGGATTCGTCCAGAGCCCGTCAAAGACGAAGCCTTGCCAATCACCGTAAGTGTAGATCGCTACGGCAAGGATGAGACCTTACCACGGCGCAAGAGGGTGCATGACGTTCGGCAGGAGAAACTCGCGCTGGGCGTCTTCTTCGCAGATGGATCAAGCAACTGCTACATCTACGACATACCTGCCCCTGATGCGCCGCCGGACATCACGGCAGAGGTCTCGGCAGGGACGGGCGAACCAAGCAGTACGGCGGACGCGCGATAGAATCCTAAGGTGTGGCTAGCCGGTGCGGAGGCGAGCTGCTGAGCGAAGCCGTTAGCCGACAGAGAGGCCCCTCGGATGAAAGTTGCGGATGTAGTTCCGGCGTTCCTCACTGTCTGCCCCACGATCGGCCCGGCTTGGCAGCAGTACCTGGAGTCCTGGAGCGGCGAGCCAGAACGAGGCCACTACAACGATGCTGGCGTGGTAGCGCATCACATCGTGGACAGCTTCGAACGCGGGGACCTTTCGGAGTTTCCCACTGCGTTTGCGCTTCTGGAACGGTGCGTGAGCGATGGTGACGAGCAGGCAAATGAACTAGCGGTCATCGGCATCATCGAAGACATCCAGAACATCGGGTCGCACCGGTCATTCGGCCCCTGGGTTTTCTACCAGTGGCTCGGTCCGCAGTCGCGCTTGGCCTGGGATAAGTTGTGCGAGTCGTGGCGGCAGGTCGCCGAGGCCAAGGCGCCAGGGTTGAGGGAGCCGCGTCCGGATCAACCATCCGCCCCACAACCGGACCCGAGTGAGATTCAGGACCCGGCCCTGCGGCGCATGATCGAGTCGCTGTACCGGCGAGACGGCGGCGGCTGACCAAACCATCCAGCGGAATCGCGATAGAATCCTGCGGGGTGGAGAGTCCTCTGTCTGCGATCTGCTGATCGCGGTCGTTCGGCGGCAGAATATCGGAGCACCGATGTCGGATGAAGCGGCACTCGCCGCTGATCAGCTCAAACGTTCGTGAGCTTGAGGTGTAGGTATGAGGAAACGACTCATCATTCCGTTGGCGGCTCTTCTTGCGGCCGGCGCCTGCGCAGTTCTATGGGCTCGCTCGGATGGGTCGCGGACGCTGTCTATGCGTTTTCCAGCAGCCCAAGCGTGGCCAGCAGATCAGTGCTGGAGCTGGACCTTTCCTTTCCCTGACCGATCGGGGGGTGACAGAATCGGGCTGAGGTTGCGACAGAAATCCGCACCTTTGCCGCCTGGAACGAGTCCGAAGATTGGCGGCCACGAGAAGGCGATGCGGACGGCGGAATCCGAAGGTTCATTCGCGACAGGCATGATCGGACGTTCAAACCTGACCGATGAGCCGGCTGGAGTGGCAACCGTCCAACTCCTCGATCTGTCCGAGATCGGCGCGGTGTCATCGGTGCCAGAGAGACCCTTGCGAGTGTTGGCGAAGTTGTCGGTCGGAGGCAATGAGGTAAAGCTTTCGAGCGGGTTGACGATTCTGAACGGGAAGGGATTCGCAGGATGCTCCTTTCGGAACGAAGGGACGTGGGCCAATGGCGAGTTGTATCTGATGAGCTTCTGGATTTATGGCGATGGAAGTGTGACACAGTACGACGTTCTCGTGGAACAGTCGGCGGATCGGCCGGCCCACGAACCACGCACTGAAACGGACCGGCCGGACGAGACGGTCCTTGTGATGCCATCGCGGCTCCGCGCCCGGCCGGCCGTTGAATACTGGCCGTTCGGTGAGCGGAGGGCTTCCGGGTGGACGATTCGCCAATGATCGCGGAGTACCGGCGGCAACTCGCAGCCACGCTGGCGTGGTGTGAGCCGCGGTTTGATCCGGCCCGCGCTGCCGACTCGCTCCGGCCGCCGGAACTCGGCCCGCGGCGGAACATCGTCCATGGGGGCAGCCACGTGGACGTGATCGCTGCGGAGGTGGCCGCTGTCCTCGCCCGCCGGCAAGAACTGCTCGGGTGCAGGCCGGCACCGGCAGCGGCGCTCCCGCCCGGCGACCGCATCCTGGCGTTCCTGCCGCGGCGCAGCCTGTTCCACGGCAGCTCGCCGCCGGAGTGCGACGGGTTCATCGACTCGGACGAGATCCCGCCGTGGGGCACCTGGATTGTCTGGGCCGGCGAGATGCTCTTGTCGTGGGTGCCGGCTTCGATGGTCGCGGGCGTGGACTCGGCCATCCGGTGCAACCCGGAGGAGAGCATCCGGTGGGCATCGGAGCAACCCGAGCCGCTCATTCAAGAGTTGCGCAGGTTGGCGGTACTGAGGTAGGGCACGCCGAACCAATCGCCGCGGCAGCCGGCGAGAGCGAGTAGTCTGATCGAGGTTCAATGCTCCAGCGGCCCCATCAGCCGCTGGGGGGTATGCGTTCGACGTCAGGGGGGAAGCGCGTGGGCAAAAAGGGGCAGGCGTTTGCGAAGGGTGGTTGTGGCTGCCTGCTGGCGTTCGCTGCCATAGCCCTTTTCGTTGTCCTTGCGGGCGGCAGCGCCCAGATAGACCCCTGGGGAGTGGCCTGCTTGTTCGTGGTTGGAGGGCTGATCGGACTTGTCGTACTTGCCATCTACAACAAGGGCAGGCGGGACGCTGGCCGGCTCATCCGGCGCACGGTAATCCGGAACGCGAGACCCATGCCCATGGGCATCTTTGTTGAGCCCGAGGGCTTGGATTACTGGCTGATGCCGGATGAGGAATTCGAGATCCGTGCGGAGGTTTCCTTTGCCGGCGACGAGTTTGAGCTCGTGCTTCATGAAGATGGTGTTGCGGTGTGGCCAAGCCACGGTATGGGCGATATCACCGTCCACAAAGGGAATTTTCAGCTTGGATGGAGTCACCAGCGCCCTCGAAAGTGGCCGCCATCGCGGACCTGACGTGCCGAGAGACGGCCGAACCATGCGCTGCTGAACTCGGTCGTTCGGCGGTTGATGTTTGGCAGGGAGCAAGCTTATGGCTGACGCTGGCGAACCGTTCGGGGCGGCTGTCTACGACGCGTTGCGAAGGCTTTCTGGGTTCGGCTTTCTCAGCTCCCACCTGAACCATGCCGTGATTCAGGCCCTCAAGTTGGCTGACCGCGAAGGAACAGCGCGGATCTTCGCCGCCTGCGGGCCGGACATTGCAACGCTGATCGCCTCAGGCGAGCCGGAGGCCGTCGCTGAACAACTGCTGGCGGCCAGGCAGGTGCAGATCGAGCAAAGGGCTTTGGTGGGCGAACTGCTGGAACTTCTCACATCACTCCTAAGCGCTTAACCACACGATGCAGCAGTCGGCGGGGGCGGGTAGGCTTTTGAGGGCCTGACCGGTTTGGGTTTCCTGTGCCGCGCGACATGCGGGGGCAGGGGGGGGCTGACCCAGGCAGACAGCGGAGGCGGATCGGCTCTTCGAAGGGCAGTGCTCCAGCGGCCATAGCCGCTGCTGAGCTTCATCGTTCGGCGACGGTCCATGCAGCGGGATGAGTCCATGGATCGCGACCAGTCTGCCGAACGTCCTCGTTGTGATCGTGACCTGTCCGCTGACATCGACGTCCCGTCGCAGCCGGACGCTTCGTGCTACTCCGTAGCGTGGGACATCGTCATCCCGCTCAGCCTCGCCGCTCTTCCATTCGCCGCGTTTAGGCTGCTGGGGCTCGTGACACACGGCCTCGACAAGCCGGAGGCGACTCCGCCGCTTGCTGTGATCGCCGCAATGATTGTGCTGCAGACGATCGGGATCGTCGCGATGGCGGTTTTAGTTTTTTGGAGACTGGGGACCGCCTTCAGCCAATTGAACGCTCGCTCGAATCACAAGCCCGCGGCGTGGCGCCGGCTGGCTGTGATTCTTTCTGTCGTGTGCTTGCTCCTGACGGATATCCTTGCCAATGTGGCTGCGGCGTTCGCTGGCGGCGGATTCCTGCTGATGGCTGCCGTGCCGACATTCCTTGCCTCCTTGGCCTGCAAGGGCATCGCGTTTTCGGGCATGCCAAGAGGGCG
>CANGGC010000104.1 GCA_947453125.1 Planctomycetaceae bacterium
CGGGATTTGTCGATCCGGTCTGGCAATACTCCCACGACATCGGCAAGTCGATCACCGGCGGCAATGTCTACCGCGGGAAGAAGCTCCCCGAACTCGACGGCTGCTATCTCTATGCCGACTACGTCTCGGGGAGGCTGTGGGCGCTGACCGTAGACGATGCCACGAAGCGCGCCACCGCCAACCGGTCGATCCCGCACGACCGTGAAGGGCTCCCCGTGCTGAGCTTCGGCGAGGACGAGGCGGGGGAGGTGTACTTCACGATTCTCTCCCCCGACGGCCGCGGGATCTACACCTTCCGTCGCCGCGAGGAGGCTGCCTCGAGCCCTCACACGAGCGCCAACCGCGAGATCGCGGCGGCCAGTTCCCCCACCGGATCGGAGCCGTCAACCACCTCGAGTCCGAGCCAACCGCGGTAGCACCGTTCCTCGAGCGCGCCGAGCGTGGCGGCGATGTCGACATCCCCGCGGCCGAGGACCGTCGCGCGACCATGGCCGGCAAACGTCCCGGGCACGGCGTCAGTCAGCCAGACGTGGCGCACGATCCCCGCCAGCTCGGCGGCGGCGACGGCCGGGTCGTGTCCGTGAACGACCAAGGCCCCCGTGACGAGCGTGCATCCGAGCCCCCCTTCGGGAAGCGCGGCGACGAGCCGGAGGAGATCGGCAGGCGACGCCCTCCCCGCCTCGGCACAGAGCGTGGCGCCGGCGCGTTCGCTCCATCCCGCAAGGTCGCGAAGCGCCCCCAGCAACACGCCCCAAGCCGGAGAATCCTCCGCCGGGATCGGGCCGACATGGTTGGTGACGACAGCCGTGCCGAGGCCATGGGCGAGGTCGAGGGCCCGCTTCGTCCCCTCGATCCGGGCCTCGAGCCGATCGCTGTCGGCGTAGCCGCCCCGGGTGGGGAAGCGGAGGGCGGCGACCACCAGCCCCTCGTCGGCGAGCCACTTCCGCAGCTGCCGGACGCCGGTGGCGGAGATCCGCCCCCCGTCGAGCTCGGCGCGGACATCGAGTTCCACCCCCTTCACACCGAGTGTCCGCGCGCGACGGAAGGCGGTGCGCAGGTCGGAGGCGAGGGCGCCGGCCGGGATACAGACACTGGCACGATCCATGGAGTGGTACCGGGGGCGGAAAGAGGGACTGGGCCAAAAACAGATTGTATGATCGAGGTGATGTCGTCGCTTGTCACCGTGACCGCCGCGCTGGAGCACCTCGCCCCGTTGCGGCTGGCAGCGGACTGGGATTCCGTCGGCCTGCTCGTTGGCAGCCGGCGGGAGCGGATCGGGCGGGTGCTCGCCTGCCTGACGCTGTCGGCCGCCGTGGTTGATGAGGCGATCGGCGGGGATTTTGACCTCATCGTCACCCACCATCCCCTCCCCTTCCGCCCCGTCGCCAGACTCACCGACGTCACCCCGACTGGTGGCCTGCTCCTCGATCTCGCCCGCGCCGGTGTGGCGGTCTGGAGCAGCCATACCGCCTGGGATTCGGCCGCCGGCGGGATCAACGACCAGCTCGCCGCCGCCGCCGGGCTTTCTGCCGTGGCGCCGCTCATTCCCGATCCGGTCGCGCCGCTTGCCGGTTTCGGCCGGATGGGGCTGAAGCCACCGGGGCACTCCGTCGTCGACTTCGCCCGTCAACTCGCCGCCCACCTCGGGGCGCCGGGAACCCATCTAGCCGGGGCCACCGACCGGGAGGTGGGGCGGGTGGGGATCGTCTGCGGGAGTGGTGCCGAAGGGATCCCGATCGCCCGTCAGGCCGGTTGCGACACCTTCGTGACGGGAGAATTGAAGCTCCACGACGCCCTCCATGCCGCCTCCCTGGGAATGCAGGTCGTCGTCCTCGGGCATCACGCCAGCGAGCGATTCTCGATGCCGGTGCTGGCCGACCGCCTCGCAGCCCTCGTGCCGGGGCTCGAATGCCGGGCAAGCGACGCCGAGCGTGATCCGCTCATTCCCCTGTGCAGCCTGTGACACCTGTACCGGCGCGTTGCCCGCCATTTTCCCGGCGCTACAATTCAGGGATCGTTCGGGCCCTGAGTGACCTGACGTCTTCCGGCCCGTCACCGCACAGCCTGTGCCTGTCTAGCCTGTTAAGAAGGATCCGCGATGCCTTCCCCCTCTCGATCCTCCCGCCGCCCGGAAGCGTCTGACGCTGCCGGGAGCGGCGCGGTGCCACGGCAGCCGAAGTTCCTCACGGCCCTGCCTGTCTTCAACGAGGTTCGGCATGTCGAGGAGGTCCTCGACGAGGTCCTCCACTTCACGCCCCACGTCCTCGTGGTCGACGATGGCTCGACCGACGGCACGTCGCGGCTCCTCGCCGACCGGCTCGAGCGTCAGGGGGACATCCGGGTCGTTCGTCATCCGCAAAACCGCGGCTACGGTGCCGCCCTGGCGACGGCGTTCCGCGAAACGCTCTCCGGCGACTGGGACGGTCTGGTGACGATCGACTGCGATGGCCAGCACCAGCCGCGGCTCATCCCCGCCTTCACCGACGCCGCCACGATCATCGGCGCCGCGGGACATTCCGCCGCGGCCCAACTCCCCGACATCGTCTCCGGCAGCCGCTACCTCAAGGTCTTCGACGGCGACAGCCGTCCTCCCGAGTCGCGTCGGCGGATCAATGAGACGATCACCGCCGAGATCAACGCCCGCCTCGGCTTCTCCCTCACCGATGCCTTCTGCGGCTTCAAGGCCTACACCCGCCGGGCGCTCGAGGCGCTCCATGTGACCGAGTTCGGCTATGCGATGCCGCTCGAGGTCTGGGTGCAGGCTTCGGTGGCTGGCCTCCGGGTCGTGGAGCTCCCCGTTCCCCTCCTCTACCTCGATCTGGCGAGGAGTTTCGGGGGGGCTCTGGACGACGCCGAGACCCGTCTGGCCTACTACCGCAGCGTCCTCGACCGGGCCGAAGCCGCCGTGGCGGCGTCGGCGCATGACGCCGTCGCGTCGACACACGGGGCCGGCTGAACCTCCGGACGCCTCTCCTCCGGCCAGCCCATCGCACCCCCATGACATCATCGTGGCCCTCCGCGACCCGGAGGTTTCGAGCCCCGTCCCTCTCGGGCGCTCGGCTCATCCATCCGCCGATCGTGCCCACGGCGGACGCGCCGGCCGACGCTATCGAGACACTCCTCGACAACAACCGCCTCCTCCGCGCCGCCTTTGACACGCGCATCGGTGACATGCGGCTGTGGGAGCTGGTGGCCGCAACACGGCGCGAGGTGCTCACCGTTGCCGCCGAGTACACCGGCAGCTATCGCGATGTCGAACGGCCGCGCGACGTCGCCGACTGGATCGCCCGCCCGATCATCATGGGAGGGCACCAACCGGAGCTCTTCCATCCGGGGGTGTGGCTGAAGAACTCCGCCCTCGATGCCTACGCCCGTCAGGTCGGTGGCACCGCGGTGAATCTCATCGTCGACACCGATCGCTGCCACCACACCGGAGTCGGTGTCCCGGTGGGAACGCCGCAGGAGGCAAAGCTCGAGCAGGTGCCGTTCGACGGCCCGGGCCCCGACATGGCCTGGGAGGAACGGGGGATCCTCGACGATCAGACGTTCGCCTCCTTCGGCGACCGTTGTTGCGATCTTCTCCTTCCGCTCGAGCCGGCCCCGATCCTCAGGCGCTGGTGGCCGCTGGTGATGGAACGGGCGGCGGAGACGCGCCGGCTCGGGATCGCGCTGGCCCAGGCCCGCCATCTCGTCGAATCCCGCTTCGGCCTGGAGACGCTCGAACTGCCGGTGAGCGAATTGGTACGGCTGCCGACGGTGCTCGTCTTCACCGGATGGCTCCTGGCCCGCTCTCGCCAGCTCCATGAGGCCTACAACGCCGCGCTCGCCGAGTACCGCCGTGCCTGGCGGATCCGCGGCCATGGCCGGCCGATGCCCGATCTGGCGGTCCGCACCGACGGCACGGCCGACGGGCCGTGGTTTGAGGTGCCGTGGTGGATCTGGTCGCGCGATGATCCCCGCCGGCGGCGCGTGTTCGCCAACGCCGGCACGGCCGGCATGCTCCTCCTTTCCGACATGGAGACGCTGCGGGTCGAGCTCCCGATCACGCCCGATACTTCGCCGTCGACGTGGGTCGACGCGCTGCAGCGGCTCGAGGGGCACGGCTTTCGGCTCCGGCCACGGGCCCTGCTCACGACGCTCATCGCCCGCCTCCTCGTCGCCGACGTCTTCGTCCATGGGATCGGCGGTGCAGCCTATGATCGGATCACCGACGGGATCGTGCGCCGCCTCACCGGCTGCGATCCGCCTCGCTACGCCGTCGTCACCGGAACCCTCCGCCTTCCGATCGACGAGATTTTTCCCACAGACGCCGGTCGCGATCCGGTGGCGGAGCTCGCATCACTCCACCTGAAGCTCCGCGATCTCGACTACCATCCCGAGCGCCATCTGCCGCCACTTCAACAACTCGCGCCCGACATCCATGAGCTGGTGATGCAGAAGACGCGTTGGATCGACACGTTCCCCACGCCGACTCTCGCGCGCAGGCGCTGCCGGGAAATCCGCGCCACCAACGACCGCCTCGCCCTTCACACGCAGCCGCAGCGCCAGCAATTGCTCGCACTGTCCGGGCCACTCGCCAGTCGAATCCGCGCGTCGAAGGCGCTCACATCCCGGGAGCATCCCTGGTGTTTTTTCCAAGAAAAGACGTTGCGCCGCTTCCTGCTACTTGAGATCGACTGACAATCCGCCTATCCTTGCGGCCAACGGACTGTTGATGTCGCTCCAGGGATGAGGAGGCACCATGCCAGCGGAGGGTATGCGAAGGGGGAATCGTTCCCAGGTTCACGCCGGCCGGCGCACGAGCCGCGGCGAGTCCGCCCCCCAGATCGCTGTCGGTACGATCGCCGACGACCGGGTCTCGGAGGCGGATGTCGCCGACGTGATTGCAAACGATGCCGGGATGGAGTCGTCCAGTCACGCCGACAGCCTCCGCCTCGCGGTCGTTGCCGAGCCGCGGACCTCGGCCCGCCGGCGGAGCGAGAAGCGCCCGGCGATCATCCACCTGCCGATCCACCCCGTTGCTCCCCGTCGTCCCCCGTCGTGGATGCTGGAGCAGTGCCAGGTCGCCCCAGCCCGGGCCGGCGATCAGAGCGAGATCATCCAGCTCCTCTCCGGGCTCCCGGTGGCCCCGACGCGGGCGGAGTTCCACGCGGCCGTCGACCATCCCGAGCACGACCCCGGCAACCGGCTCGTGGCCCGGCTGGCAGGACGGATCGTCGGCCACATCGAAGTGATGCCTCGGACGATGATGCTCGGCGGTGGTTCGGTCAACGCCGCAGTGATCGATCGGGTGGCGGTGCTGCCGGAATGCCGCGGTGCCGGTCACGGGCAACGCCTCGTGCAGGCCGCCGAAGATCGGATGCGGATGATGGGTGCTGCCGTCGCGTTCTCGCGGACGCGGATCGCGCCGTCGTTCCACGAGATGGGCTGGGCTGTCCTCGGTCGCGATTGCGCTACCCCCGGCCGCCCCACCGACATCCTCGCCCGCCTGCTCGAGCGTCCCACCCCGCTGGCCCGTTCGTCAGCCGGTGCCGCCCCTGCGGCCGGACGGTCGACCGAAGGGGTGACGATGCGGCAATGGCGCCATGTCGAACTCCCCGCCATCCTCCGGATCTACAACCAAAACGCAGCCCGCTTCGTCGGCCCACTCGATCGCGGCGAAGCCTACTCGCGTTGGTTGGTCAGCCGCGGGGCCTTCGATTCGATCCTCGTCGCCCTTGTCGGCCAGGACCGCTACGACCTTCACGAGACCTCCGCCCGGATCGTCGGCTACTGCATCCAGGCGGGCCATCGGATCCTCGAGCTGCTCGCCGATCCGGAGTTCCCCGGCCTCGAGCGCGAGATTCTCGCCCGGGTGTGCGCTGAAGCGATTGAGAACGACCGTCAGGAGATCGTCTACGAGTCGAGCGCCGCCGATCCGCTCCACGCCGCGGTTGCAGGGGGCGAGAGCCTCGTGCAGCCCCACGACCGGATGATCGTCGCGAAGCTGATCCGTCCGCTCGAGGTCTTTCAGGCTGTGGCGCCTGCTACGGTAGCCAGGGCCGCGGCCGCGGGGATCCGCGAAACGCTCGAACTGGGGATCGAATCGCCCGGCTTCCGCGGCTCTGTTGTGGTCGCCGACGGCAAGGCCACGGTGCAGCAGGGGCGGGTCGGCCGGAGTTGGCTGCGGCTGGCAGACGACGAACTCGCCCGTCTCCTCCTCGGCCAGTGCGATCCGGTCGAGGCGGTGGCCAGGGGCACCATGGAGCCTTCGACGCAGATGGCCCAGCGGCTCGCCGGCATCCTCTTCCCCCGCCAGCCCCTCTGGTGCCCGGTGTGGGACGACGTGCCCGCCTGATGCAGCCCCGGGCCCGCACTCCGAGGACGCTCGTTTGCCGCTCATGAGCGGCTGTTACGATTTCCCGGTGTTTGTGTCTCGGCACGTTGCGACACCAGCCCCGGGGACGTTTTCATGACTTTGCGCGGCCGTGTTCTTCTCGTGACCTTGCTCTGCTGGGTTGCAAGCGGGCTCCCCTCCTCTGCCGCCGAGCCACCTCCGACGCTGACCATCCCGGCGGTGTCGCTGCGGCCCACCGATCGCTTCGCCCGGCTCCAGTGGGATGCCACCCACTCAGGCACCGCCCCGTGGGGGCACTGGGGGGATCAGCCGGGGCACTATATTTCCTGGTCGAACCACTCCAACCGGCTTGTACCCGTCTACACCTTCGGCATTGGCCTCGATGGAGTGGCGGGGGAGCAGAGTCCCTACCGCAGCGAGGATCGGCTCCGGGCGATCTACGGCCGGCTCCCCGAGCATACGCTTAACCCTGCTGCCGACTACTTCGACCAGACCGACGTCCATACCCTCCAGGTGGCGGCGGCCGCCGCCGGCAAGCGGCGGATCATCCTCATGGTCTTCGACGGGATGGACTGGACGACGACGCGCACCGCCGCGATCGCGCTGTCGGGGAATGTGGCCTACGACGCGGGGCGTGGCACGGGGCTCTCCTTCCAGGATTACGCCGGCGCCCCGACCGCCTTCGGGTTCTGCTGCACGAGCCCCGCCAACGATGGCACGAAGGTCGACGTCGACGCCCAGGCGCTCAAGAACCCCGGCGGCGACAAGACCGGCGGCTACGACGCGGCAATGGGGGGCGCAACACCGTGGGACCCGATCGCAAAGCCCACGTATCTGATCGGCCGGGATCGCTACCGTCCCCATGCGGTCTGTGATTCGGCCGCCTCGGCCACCGCCTTCTGCTCCGGCCGCAAGACCTACAACGACGCGATCAACGTCGATCCCACGGGGGAGCAGGTGGAGCCGATCGCGCGCACGCTCCAGAAGCAGGGGTGGGCCGTCGGGACGGTGACGAGCGTGCCGATCCCCCACGCCACGCCGGCCTGCGCCTACGCCAACAACGTCAGCCGCGACGACTATCAGGACATCACCCGCGACATGGTCGGCCTCCGCTCGGTGTCGCACCGTGGGGAGCCACTGCCTGGGCTCGATGTCGTCATC
>CANGGC010000105.1 GCA_947453125.1 Planctomycetaceae bacterium
GGCAGCCGAGGACCCACAGATCCTCCCCTCCACCGCGGGCGTCTTCCTTCCCGCGGCCCCGGAGCTCCAGGAGCCGGCCGATGCGGCCGTCCTCGACGAGATCGCGGACTATTCCATAGGTGGGGCTGTGACGATTGACCATCGCCAGCGCGAGTTTCGTGCCGGACGAGCGGCACGCGGCAATCACCGCATCCGCCTCGGCCGCCGTGCGGACAAAGGGCTTCTCCATGAAGATCCCCTTCACTCCCGACTCCGCCGCCGCGATCGCCATCTCCGCATGGCAGTCGATATGCCGCATGCAGAGCGAGACGATGTCGGGCTTCACCTCCGCGAGCATGCCCCGCCAATCGCGGAACGCCGTCCCGGGCGCACCGCCATCGAGACCGAGCCGCTCGACGGCCTTCGCCAGCCCCTCGGCCGACTCGTCGGCCACGGCGACGAGGGTCGTCCCGTCGACCGCAGTCCATAGTTCGTCGATCGCATGTCCCCAGTCGCCCCGGCCCGTCCTGCCGATCACCGCGACGCGCATCGGTTCCATCGTTGCCCCCTCAGGTGCCTTGCATTCTCCCAGCCACCGGCGTGCTGCCGTCACCAGCCGAAGCTTCGAAAGCGTATGATCCTCCCCGACCGGCGGCAGTTGTAACAAATACCCGGCCGAGAGGTGCTACGCCGATGCCCTGCGACCACCAGCACGACGACGATCATGGACATGCCGGCCATCGGCACCATCAGCACTTTGCCCCCGAGCGATTCGATCGGGCCATGGCGATCGGAGTGGGGCTGAACTCGGCCTTCGTGGTCATCGAGATCCTGGCCGGTTTCTGGTGCGGCTCACTCGCGTTGGTGGCCGATGCAGGTCACAACGCCGGCGATGTCGTCGGCCTGCTCCTGGCGTGGGGCGCCTCGCGTCTCGCCCGTCGCCCCCCCACCCTCCGCTACACCTGGGGCTTCCGCCGGTCGACGATCTATGCCGCCCTTGCCAATGCGGTCCTCCTCATTGTCGCCTGCGGAGGGATTCTCTGGGAGGCGGTCCACCGACTCCGCGAACCAGTTCCCGTCGCGGGGCCGTGGGTGGTGGTCGTGGCCGCAGCGGGCGTCGTGATCAACACCCTCACCGCCCTGCTATTCCTTCGCGGATCACACACCGACGCCAACGTCCGCGGCGCTTTTCTCCACATGGCTGCCGATGCCGCGGTCTCGGCCGGGGTGGTGGTGGCCGGGATCGTCATCGCGCTCACCGGCCTGACATCAATCGACCCGCTGGTGGGAATCGCGATCACGCTGGCGATCCTCGCCAGCACCTGGGGGCTGTTGCGTGAGAGTATCGATCTCTCCCTCGATGCCGTGCCGAGAGGCATCGATCCCGCCGCCGTCACCGATCTACTTGCCGCAATCCCCGGCGTGAGCGAGGTCCACGATCTCCATGTCTGGAACGCGAGCACCTCTGAGATCTCGCTCACGGTCCATCTGGTCGTCCCCGATGAGAACGGACACAGGCGAGTTCTCGCCGCCGCCTCGGAAGACCTCCGCGGCCGCTTCGGCGTCGCCCACACGACGATCCAGCTGGAGTGTGCGGAGGCGTGCCAGGCCTGCCCGCAGCGATCCGCCGACAGCCTGTGAGGATCGCGGAGGCAGGACGCACAGCCCGGCCGATCAGGCCGCCGAGCCGCGTACCGTCGTCGTCGAGGGAACCTTGGCCGACAGCGCTACGGGAGAGAAGCGGCGGAACCTCCATTCGGTCCATGCGGTCAAGACCGCCGCGAGGAAGACCACCGTCAATGGCAGCAATCGCTGAACGGCGGCGGGGATCGATTGCTCGACCATCATCCAGCCTGCGACGGCCCCGGCCAGGGCGAGGACGGCATAGAGTACCGCGACAGTGGCATGGCTCACCCCCGACCGGACCAGCCGATGGAAGAGGAACTCCCGGTGCGGCACGAGCGGATTGTGGCCGGTGCACACCCGGCGGATCACCGAGAGGAGCGGGTCGTAGATGTAGGGCCAAGCCGCCATCGCCAGCGGCATGAAGACCACTTCTGTCGCCCCGCTCACATCAAACAGGGTCAGGGCGGCGAAGAACGTCCCCAGGAAAGCGCTTCCGACGTCCCCCATGAACACCCGGGCCGGGTGCCAATTGAAGACGAGGAATCCGGCGGCAGCGGCGCCCACGAAGGACGACAGCAGAACCACCGGAAAGTCGCCGTCCAAAAACGCGATGCCGACGAACCCGGCAGCCACGGCAACCGCACCGAGGGCCGCCATGCCGTCAGATCCATCCATGAAGTTGAAAGCGTTGATGCATCCGACCACCCACACCACGCTCAGGGGCCAGGCCAGCCAGCCGAAGTCAACCACCGGCAGAGCCGGCAGGTGGAGGCCACGCACCGGGCCCAGCACGGCAACGACGCCCATCGCCACGCCGATCTGGACGACGAGCCGGAGCGTTGCCCGCAGCGGACGGATGTCGTCCCAGAAGCCGACGACGGCGATGACGAAACTCGGGAGGATGACACCCATCGCCACCGGAAACGCATAGACCGGCCAGCGGAAACAGACCGCCGCCGATGCCAGGCAGGCAGTCAGGACCATGGGCATCCCCCCGCCGCGGGCCGTGGGAAGGGAGTGGGCGCTGCGACCACTGGGCACATCGACCAGCCGGAGGCGTGTCGCCAGTAGGATCATCACGTCGACGAACACGGCCGTGACAACGAACACCACCAGGGCCAGTCCCGGCCAGAGGATCGACTCGAGCGAATCGAGCGTGGGGAAGAGGCGTTCTGGATCGATCGATTCGTTCACGACCGCGACTCCTGTGGGGCGTCGTCCCCACCCACCGGCGCGATCCCCATCGACGATGTCGTGCTGTCGAGAGCGGCGATCTC
The DNA here is from genome assembly GCA_947453125.1 of Planctomycetaceae bacterium. Taxonomy (GTDB): domain Bacteria; phylum Planctomycetota; class Planctomycetia; order Pirellulales; family UBA1268; genus QWOP01. The sequence goes on from CANGGC010000105.1 coordinate 2,883, forward strand.
CATCAACACCCCACGGGCGGCTTCCGGCCCCTCGCCGAGGATCGCCCCCTTGAGGTCGCCGAGCCACTGTCGGACCTCGGCCACGGGGCGGCCGGGGCGGGAAACACGAAACACCTGGCTGTCTCCCAGACGCTGCCTCGACTCATCGTCGAAGAACAGCTCCTCCGAGAGTTTCTCGCCGTCACGGAGACCACTGAAGCTGATCTCGACATCCCCCTTCGGCACCCGCATCACGAAGGCCAGGCTCTTGACGAGCTCGACGATCCGCACCGGCTCGCCCATGTCGAGGACGTAGGTCTCGCTCGACTCGGCGACGGCTCCGGCAAACATCACGAGTCGGGCAGCGTCCGTCGACGTCATGAAGCTTCGGGCCACCTCGGGATGGGTGACGACGATCGGCTGACGGCGCACGAGGAGCCGGGTGAAGATCGGCACGATCGTGCCGCTGGAGCCGAGGACGTTCCCGAACCGCACCACCACGAACTTCGTCGCCGATCCCTCGCCGAGAGCTTGGAGGAAACGCTCGGCGACGAGCTTCGAGGCCCCCATCACCCCCGTCGGGTTGACGGCCTTGTCGGTGGAGAGAGCGACGAACGCCTTCACTCCGTGCGCCTCGGCCAGGTCGGCCAGCCCTGCTGTGGCGAGGATGTTGTTGTCGATCGCCTGGGCAGGGTGCCCCTGGAGCATCGGGACATTCTTGTAGGCGGCCGCATGAATGACGATCCCCGGACGGTGCTCCCGGAAGATCTCCTCCATCCGTTCGGTGTCATGGATGTCAACGAGGCACGGCGTGAGGCCGATCCTCCCCTCATCATCTGACGAGATCCGCTGCTGCAGGTCGCTGTGGAGATCGAACAGGCTGCACTCCGAGCGGTCGACGAGGAGAATCCGCGCCGGATGCAGGGAGACGAGCTTCCGGCAGACCTCGGCACCGATCGATCCCCCGGCCCCCGTAACCATCACCGTCTCACCACACACCCACGAGGCCACGGCCTGCCTGTGCTCGACAGGCATCGGATCCGGATGCGTGACCAGATCACGGAGCTCCACGTCGCGGACGCGGACTTCGATCTCTTCCCCCTCGCCTTGCAACTCGGCAATCATCACGCGCACCCGGATCGCCGCACACGTCTCGCAGATCCGCCGCATCCTGCGGCCGAACACGCTCCCCTGCCGGATGATCACATCGGTCACGCGCAACCTCTGGGCGCAGGCCGCGGCTTGGTCGATGCCGCCGATCACCCTGGCGATCGACGTCCGCGAGCCTTGATGGGTCGGATCGTCATCGAGGAGGCCGGAGACGAAATAGCCGCCGCGTTTCGCCGCCATCAACTTGGCGGCGATCGCCTGCCCCTCGGGGGATGCGTCGATGACCAAGGCGCTGCGCTGATGCCCGACCGGTGTGTCGGGCATCAATTCCTCGTAGATACTCCGCGCCGCCGCCTGCAGCCCACCGACGGCGAGAAGTGTGAAGGCCCAGTCGAGGAGGAGAACGGTGCGGGGGATCTGGATCCAGCCCAACTGCCAGGTCGTAAAGTAGTAGTTGATCGCGACGAGGATCAGCAGGCAGGTGGTGGTGGCCCGCACGAGGACGCTGAGATCCTCGAACCGGATCGATCGCAGCGGACGGTGGCAGATGCCCCGGGAGTAGAAGACGCACACCTTCAACAGCACCACCCAGCCGATGGTGCGGACGATCGTCGCGGCATCGCTCCCCCGCAGCAACAGCTCACTGCGGGTGAAGTACGCGGCCAAGTACGTCACCCCGAACACGATCGCAAGGGTGCCAGCCGTGACAATCGATTCGCGCGTCGGCGAGACTGCCTTGATCCAGGCTCGCAGCGCCGACATGGTGGAGACGATGAGGGAGAGCGCCATGGAACGGGGCGTTTGCCGGGAATCATCCCGGGTCCTCGATGAACTTGCTCGTTCAGGCCAGCCCTGAGGCCAAGCCGGGGCGGTATCGGGGAAGGGCCATCAGTCTGCTTCCAGTCACATAAGAATCCGCCGTGGATGGTAAAAAGTCCAGCCGCCCCAACGAGCACACCCCCCTTCGGCCGGGGTTGCTCCAGAACGATTGGGAGCGTCTGCAACGGCTGGGAAGACTGGCCGATTGCCCGCCCCCGATCCGGCCTCACGGTTCAATCACCGCCTGCGAGGCCCGTCTCCCCCCCGTCCTCTCCCTGGGCCCAGGCCACGATGCCGGCCAGCATTCCGCCAAAAACGATCTCGTGAAGCGGCCAAATGGAATACCAGTAGGCGAGGCCGCCGAGCCCACGCGGATCGAAGACGGCGGTCTGGTGGATCGTAACGGCGTTGCCTCCGGCCGGCCCGGGATCCAGGCGCACCACCTCAAACTCCAGCCAGCCGCGCCCGGGGAGCCGCATCTGGGCCACCAACCGCAGCCGTCTCGGCGGGGCACACTCCTCCACCAGCCAGCAGTCAAGAACATCCCCGCCGACAAGGTGGTCGGGATCGCGGCGTCCCCGTCCCATCCCCGGGCCGCCGATGAGGCGGTCGAGCCAGCCCCGCAACTGCCACAGCCATTCGTGCCCATACCAGCCATGCCTGCCACCGATCCGCTCGATGGCGGCAAAAGCCCGTTCGGGCGAGACATCCACCGTGGCATGGCGATGATCGACGAGCCGAGGACCCTCGAAACGGCCTCCGTAGCGACGTGGCAATTCCTCAGCATCGGCGATGTCGGCCCAGCGTCGCCCCTCGAACGCGGCATCCTCCCTCGCCATTGCGTCGTGGATCGCCGCCTCCAGCGACCGCGGCCGGATGGGAAAATCGCTGGCGGCCGCGGTGTCGGTGACGACGGTCGGGTTTTTCAGGCCGTCGATCAGCTTCCGGCCGACCTTCGAATAGCGCGGCGTGACCAGCGCCAGCCAGAGACTCGACAGCCGGGGGGTCAGCACTGGCACCGGAATGAGGAGCCTGCGGAGCCCACGCTGACGGGCGTATTCCCGCATGATGTCGCCATATGACACCCGGTCAGGCCCGCCGATCCCGTAGATTTTTGATTCGTGCCTCGATCCGTTGCTCGTTGGCCCGATGGGGAGTTCGGCGGCCGCCACGAGATAGGCGACGACATCGTCGACGGCGATCGGCTGCGTGGGGGTCGCGAGCCACGCCGGGCAGATCATGACTGGCAACCGCTCGACAAGGGTCCGGACGAGGTCGAACGAAAAACTCCCCGCACCGATGACGATCGATGCCCGGAACTCGACCACCTCGACGCCCCCCTCACGGAGAATCGCCCCGACCTCATGTCGGCTGCGGAGATGCGCCGACAGTCGATCGTCTTCGGCCCCCAGCCCCCCGAGGTAGACGATTCGCGCCACCCCGGCGGCCCGGGTGGCGTCGGCAAACCGCTCCGCGGCAAGCCGATCAGCGCGCTCGAAATCGACCCCCTGATCCATCGAGTGGACGAGCCAGTAGCCGACATCCACGCCGACACACGCCTCGGCAAGCGCGGCCGGGTCGGAGGCATCCCCGACGACGACGGTGACGCGTGACCGGAGCGACTCCGCCGGAAGGGCGCCCGGCGTGGAGGGCACCTCGGCATCGATCCGGTCGACGATGGCCTCGAGTTTCGCGGCCTTGCGGACAAGGCAGCGGACGGTGTGCCCACGACGGAGCAGGGCTCCGAGGAGACAGCTCCCCACATAGCCCGTGGCGCCGGTGAGGAGGATGTTCATGGAACGACCGACCGTTTCCGCGGCGTTCCGCAACGTGCAACGAAGAGGCGACTTTCGGGCGTCCCGACACTCGGGCGCGGAGCCCTGAGAATCAAATCATGGCTCGTCGACTTCGAAGGCCCGGTCCATGAGCTTCGGATCGCCCGTCTTGAGGCCGTAGAGGAACCAGCGCTGCCGCTGTTGGCTCGTGCCGTGGGTGAAGGCGTCGGGAACGACATACCCCTGAGCCTGCTTTTGGATCTTGTCGTCTCCGATCGCGGCCGCGGCATTGACGGCGTCGAGGATGTCCTGTTCGTCGAGGATTCCCGCATAACGGGCCTCGTAGTGAGCCCAGACACCTGCGAGGAAGTCGGCCTGGAGCTCCATCCGCACCGAGAGCTTGTTGTAGTCGCGTTCCGAGAGCCGGCCGCGCATCGCCTGCACCTTGTTGCTGATGCCGAGCTGGTTTTGGATGTGGTGGCCGATCTCGTGGGCGATCACGTAGGCCTGGGCAAACTCGCCCGGCGCGCCGAACTTCCGCTTCAGCTCGTCATAGAACGCGAGGTCGATGTAGACCTTCTTGTCCATGGGGCAGTAGAAGGGCCCGGACGAGGCGCTTGCCATGCCGCAGCCGCTCTGCACCTGCCCGGTGAACATGACAAGCTTGGCGGGCACATAGCGCCCCTCGAAGTTCGGCGGGAAGAGCTTTCCCCACACGTCCTCGTTCTCGGCGAGGATGGTCTTGATGAACCGGGAGCCGGCGTCGTTAGCGGGCTGCTTCTGCGTCTGAGCGCGGGGCTGCGGCGCCGGGGCAAGGCCACGTGAAATGCCCACCGCCTGCTGGGGATCGACCCCGAGGAACATCAGGCCGATCATGAGGAGGAGCGCGAACAACCCCCCGCCGACCATGGCCGGGGCGCCGA
>CANGGC010000106.1 GCA_947453125.1 Planctomycetaceae bacterium
ATCAAGGATCTCGACCAGCGTGGCATGCTCGATGACACGCTCGTCCTCTGGACGACCGAGTTCGGGCGGATGCCGAGCTCCCAGGCGGGACGGGGCCGCGATCACAATCCCTTCGTATTCACCAACTGGCTCTGCGGCGCCGGGATCCGCGGCGGCGTCACGCACGGCGAGAGCGATCAATGGGGCTACAAGCCGCTCGACCGGACGAAACCCACCACCGTCCACGATGTCCACGCCACGGTGCTGCGGCTCCTCGGCCTCGAGCACACGAAGCTCACGTGGCGGCACAACGGCGTTGACCGCCGTCTCACCGACGTCCACGGACACGTCCTCATGCCGATCCTGTCCTGAAGAGGCGACTGGAACCGGGGCCGCCGTCACGGACTCGGCTCACGTCACCAGCCGCGGTCCCAAGGTCAACCTGCAAGAAGAGCACTGCAAGAAGAGCAGCCCACGACACCAGGCCCCCTTGCTAGAGAGGGAAAACCGGCGCCCGGAGGTCTTCTCCGGGCGCCAGTTTGCTATCGATCACTGGATCGCGGGGGCCGGAGCAGGAGCCTCGGCCGGCTTGGCAGCCGCGGGAACAATCTTTGCGAGGCTGTCGACGCCTCCGGACAGGGCCGCGAGGTAATCGGCGACGACGTTCATCGCCTCTTCGAAGTAGTAGTCACGCTTCACGATCGGACGCTGCGGATCGGCCTGCTCCTCGAGTTTCTTCTCCTCGTCGTCAGCAGCCTTCCCTTCGTTCCACTGCCTCGCGAACTCATCCTCGCGGAGCGAGACCGTCTTCTCACTCTTGCGCCGCTTGTACTGCTCGATGTCTCGGGCCACCTTGTCGAAGTCGCCACTGGCTGCCACGCGCTGCCCGGAACGCTCACGGAGCGTCGAGAGGATGGCCGGCGGCACACGACCACTCGGCTGGAAGTTCGCCGCGGGCACCTTGTCGAACTCGATCGCGTGATCGAGATCGCCCTCGCCGACGGGCAGATGAGTGGTGATGCTCGGCAACTCGACGTCGCTCTTCACCCCCTCCAGCTGCGTGGAGAGCCCGCCGGGGCGGTAGAACTGCTGCATCGTGATCTTGATCGCCCCCAGCGAGGGGGCGTTGGGAAGCCGCTGGAACAGCTGCCGACCGAGATCGATGAGGCTCTGGACGGTCCCCTTGCCGTGCGTCGAATTGTCGCCGATGACGAGCCCCCGGCCGTAGTCCTGGATCGCACCGGCAACAATCTCACTGGCACTGGCGCTGAACTTGTTGGTGAGGACGACGAGAGCACCGTCCCACGACACGCCGGCATCGACGTCGTCGTACTGCTGGACCCGCTTCTCGGCATCCTTGACCTGCACGACCGGCCCCTTGTCGATGAACAGGCCCGTCAGCGAGATCGCCTCGGGGAGCGAGCCGCCGCCGTTGTTACGGAGGTCGAGGCAGATGCAGTCGATCCCCTTCGTGCGGAAGTCGTCGATCAGCCGCTTCGTGTCGCGGGTGCTGCTCTTGTAGTCGGCCTGTCCCTGTCGGGCACCGGCCATGTCCATGTAAAAGCTCGGCAGATTGATGTAGCCGATCCGCCACGGCGTGCCGTCGGGCTTGTGGCCGGTCTCGATGAGCTCGCCGCGAGCCTCGCTGTCCTTGAGCTCGATCTTGGCGCGGGTGATGTCGTATTCCTTCGGCGCCGTCTGCCCGACGGGGATCACCTTGAGACGAACGATCGTCCCCCGCTTGCCGCGGATGAGCTTCACGACCTCGTTGAGATTCATGTCGACGACATCGACGAGGTCGCCTTCGGTCCCCTGCCCCACGGCGATGACGCGGTCTTTCTTCGTGAGCCGGCCGTCACGGTCGGCAGCGCCGCCGGGAACGATCTCCGCCACGGTCGTGTAGCCATCCTCACTCTTGAGCGAGGCCCCGATGCCGTCGAGTTGGAGGCGCATCCCGATCTCGAAGTTCTCGAGAGTGCCAGGGGACATGAAGCTCGTATGCGGGTCGAGGGAGCTGGTGAGGCTCGTGAGATACGACTCGAGGAGCTCGTCGGCCGTCATCTGGTGCATCCGCTTGGCAAAGCTGCGGTAGCGGCGCATGAGCTTGTCCTTGGCCTCCTCGGGGGGCGTCTTCTCCATTTTCTGGATAAGGAGGTCGTACTTGATCCGCTTCCGCCAGTTGTCGACCGCCTCCGCCTCGCTTTGGGCCCATTTCGTCTCGTCGCGGTCGACGACGATCGATTCATCCTGGGTGAAATCGAGCGGCTCGGAGAGGAACTTCTCGATCAGCGGGACGCGCGAGTCGACCCGCTCGAGAAACCGCTTGAAGACCTCGTAGGCGAAGGAGACGTCTCCCCGCTTGACGAGATCGTCGAGCATCTCCCGCTTCTGGACGAAGCCGTCGACGTCGCTCTGGAGAAAATAGATCTTCATCGGGTCGAGGGCCTCGAGGAAGATCCCGAACCAGCGGCGCGCGATCTCGTCGTCGATCGGGTGGTGGGTGAAGTGCTCGCGTTCGATGTAGCTCTTCACGGCCAGCGTGATCTGGCGGTCATTCGGCCCCGGCTTGGAGGCCGCGGCGGGAGCGGGGGCCGGAGCCGGGTCTTGGGCGAGCAGCCGCCCGAGGGGCAGCAGCGCCAAAGCGACAAGCAGCCACCGGCCGAGCACCGCCGGAGCAGCCACCCTTCCGGGTTGAGCCGCTGCCGTCCGTCCATTCAGCCGACCTTCGGACGCATCGATGACCGTGGTGTCCACGCCTGGCTCCTTCACTACGCGTTTCCTCTGACCCGATCATGCATTGTGACAGGTTCCTTCCTCGCTGACGAGGTAAAAATCATCCCACCACGCCCCTGCGGGCACAGCAGAGGTCGGCGAAAAAGTCATCCCTCGACTTTTTCCAATGTTTCGAGCGCTCTGGCCACCACGGCCCGCGCTACGTCCGGTTCGGCCCCGAGACGGGGGACGACGACCCACTCGATCGCCGGATGGCGTGCTCGGGCCTGATCGACCGCCTCTCGCACCTGCTCCTCGACCCGGCCTCGGAAGAGAAGATGAGGTTGCACGAGGACACGGCGCGGAACGATTCCGGGGCGGGATGGATCGACAATCAGGTCGAGGGCCTCGTCGACAGTCGGCCGAGCGGCGGCGACGAATCCCACGCCCCCCCGCCCCGGGCCCGGAGGGATCGGCAGCGCCGCACACGCGGCGGGGTGAAGTCCGCGGCCGCAAGTCGCCGCCGGCTCCCCTGGGCGACAGTCGGCGCCGCAGGCCCGCGTCGCCTCGAGGAAGGTGATCAGCTGCGCCGCGGCAGCAGGGTCGCTGGCGCCCCGACCGACGAAGACGAGCGCCTCGGCGTCGGGAGCGAGCGGCGTCAGCGCGCGACGAGTCTCCTCGCGGCGGCGCCGCGACAGCCGGACGAGCTCGGGGTGGTGCCCGAGCGCGGCCGCCTGGACCACGGGAATCTTCTCTTCGGCCACAGCTGCGGCGAGTGCCTCGGGCAGGTCGCGTCTGGCATGCCCATTGGTGAAGAGCAACAGCGGCGCCGCGACGACGCGATCGACCCCACGGGCGCACAGTCGCCGCAGCGCCTCACCAACCGACGGACCAATGACCTCGAGAAACCCCAGTTCCACCGCGCCGCCCGGGCAGGCGTCGGAGACGTGCCCGACGAGGGTCCGGGTCTCGGTCTCACCGACGCGATCGGCCGTGCCGTGCCCGACGACGAGGAGACCACAGCCCTGCGGAAGTCCTTCCCCGGCCATCATGCCCCTCCTCTCTCCTTGGCTATCACGCTCCGCCCTGCGGGAGCCGATCGACGATCGTCGTCCGGCGAACCAGCGCCAGCACGCCGAGGAGCGTCACCACCGCGACGGCATAGGGGAGCACCCGCGAAGGATGGAGCGTAAACAGCACCGAGCCGCAGAACGGCCCGAGGATCCGCCCCAGCGACGCGAACGACTGATTGACCCCCAGAACCTCCCCCTGCGCCGACGGGTCGGAACGGCGGGAGATGAGCGAGGAGACCGACGGATTGACGAACGCGAATCCCCACACTGACAGCCCCGCGGCGGCATAGAACAGGCCACGCACCCCGGAGGACGAAAAACCTTCCCCGCCGGCATTCGCGTGGACGATTCCCGCCACGGCACCAACCGCCGCCAGCCCGACCGCCATCAGCAGCAGGCCGATGGTGAGCAATCGCGTCTCCGAAACCCGCTTCGCGAGCGGACGGTAGCTGCCGCCGGCGAGCATGAGAACGAGCCCGATGCCGGCGAAGACGAGAAAGTTGTCATCGTCGGACATCCCGAACGCCTCCTCGGTGAGCCGGGCGAGCGTGGCTTCGAAGTTGGCAAACGAGAAGATCGAGAGGAAGTAGATCAGCACGAGAGCGCCGACGGCCGGGATCGCGAGGACGCGGGCCGAGCGACTGACACTGAAAAACTCCTTCCCCGCCCGGTTCGCCGGATCGCGGGTCTCGCGAAAGACGAAGAAGGCGAACAGGAACGCCACGGCGGAGAGGGCCGAGGCCAGGGCCCCGACCGCCCAGGGGCGATCGTTGAAGAGCTTCATCCCGAAGTAGGCGATCAGCGGTCCGAGCGTGAAACCGGCGCCGAACGCGATCCCGATCAAAGCCATGCCGCGGGAACGGTTCTGCGGGGTCGTGCAGTCGGCGATCACGGCTGCCGCCGTTCCCACGCTCGCCCCGGCGATCCCGGCACCGATGCGGGCGAGCATCATCAGCCCGATCGCGAGCGCCGCGCGCTCTGGGGAGATGGTCACGGCGAACCCGTAGAGGGCGTAAAAAATGACCGACCCAGCGAGGCTGAGGAGGAGCATCGGACGGCGGCCGACGCGGTCGGACCACCGCCCCCAGATCGGACTGAAGACGAACTGCATCAGCGAGAACACCGAGAACAGCAGGCCGATCGTCGCTCCGGCAGCCAACGGCGAGAGATGCAGCGCCTCCAGGTAGGGCCCGGCCTGCCGCGGCATCACTGGGAGGACAATCCCGAACCCGAGCAGATCGATGAACACGGTGAGGAAGATCACCAACAGCGCACCGCGCGGCGGCCCGGTGCGGGCCGTCTCGATCGTGGTAGCAGCGGACGAAGCGGAGTCCTTCATGCGGATTCCCGGGGTGATGGGAGACGAGGGCTCGACGGAGCCGCGCCCGCCGGGATCGCGTAGACTCCCGGCCATGGACGCCACCCAGGGTATCGACCGCCGCGCAGCACCGCCACCCGATGTGCCGGGCGTCGGCGAGGTGACGGCCCGGATCAAGGACTGCCTCGAGGGGCGGTTTACCGACGTGTGGGTGGCGGGCGAGGTCACGAACCTCACCCGCGCCGCCTCGGGCCATGTCTACCTCGCGATCAAGGACGACACGGCGCTGCTCCGGGGCGTCGTCTGGCGGGGCTCCCTCCCTCTCCTGGCCATCGAGCCCGAGGACGGCCTCGAGGTGGTCTGCCACGGCCGCATCGAGGTTTACCCCCCGCGGGGCACCTATCAACTGACGATCGACCGGATGCATGCAGTCGGGACCGGGGCGCTCGAAGCGAAGCTCCGCCGGCTCCATGCAGCCCTCGAGGCGGAGGGGCTTTTTGCACCACAGCGGAAGCGTCCCCTTCCCCCCTTTCCTCGGCGCATCGCCGTCGTCACAAGCCCTGCCGGGGCGGCCCTCCACGACTTCCTCCAGACGCTCCGCGGACGTTGGCCGGCAGCGGAGGTGATCGTCGTGCCCTCGCGCGTGCAGGGGGCCGGCGCCGCGGTCGAGGTGGCAAAGGCCCTAACGCTCGCGGCCCGCCTGGTGCCGGCGGTCGACGTGATCGCTGTGGTGCGGGGGGGCGGGAGCCTCGAGGATCTGTGGGCCTTCAACGAGGAACCGCTCGTGCGGGCGGTGGCCGCGAGCCCGATTCCGGTCGTGGCCGGGGTGGGGCATGAGATCGACGTCACGCTCGCCGACCTCGCCGCCGACGTCCGAGCGCTGACGCCGACCGACGCGGCGGTGCGGATCTCCCCCGATCGGCGCCAGCTCCTCGCGACCGTCGGCACATTCGAGCAACGGCTCCACGCCGGGCTCCTCCGCCGCACGGCGACGGCGCGCGAATGGTTCGAGCGGCTCGCCGGCTCGCGGATGCTTGTCGATCCCTCCTGGATCCTCCGCGACCGCCGATCGATCCTCGACACGCACGACGCCCGACTGAAGCGTCTGATCGCCGGGGGCATCGAGCGGGCGCGGGAGCGGTTGACGGCAGCGGCGGGACGGCTCGACGCCGTCAGCCCACTGGCAATCCTTGCCCGCGGCTATTCCGTGACATGGATCGAGGCTGACGGGATCCGCGCGGCGCGGCCGCTGGTGGCCGCGCAAGGCCTCGCAGCCGGCACGACGCTCGTCACCCAACTCGCCACCGGCCGAATCCGCAGCCGCGTCGAGGGGATCGATCTGGCCGAAGGGGAACCGGAGGAAACGGTTCCGGGGAATGTCCGGGGGGATCGGAAGCAGGGAGGTCGCGACGATGGGCCGTGATCAACAGGAGGCCACCAAGGTGTCCGATCGGAGAACTGGATCGACGACGGCGGCAGAAGCCCCGCAACCGGTATCCTTTGAAGACGGGCTCTCCCGTCTGGCGGACCTCGTCGGGGGTCTCGAAGGGGGTCGACTCGGCCTCGCCGAGTCGATTGCCGCGTACGAGCAGGGAGTGTCGCTCGTCCGGCGTCTCCATGCCGAGTTGGCTGATGTCGAGCAACGGGTGAAGACCCTCACGACCGCGGCCGAGACGGCCTCGGAGGAAGATGAGGACGTCGACGGCCCCACGGGAGAAGCCCCGCCCGACTCGGTGCCGCACGCCCCCACGGCCGGACCACGGAAGGGCCCTGCCAAACGGGCGACCGACCGGCAGCCACGGGGCGCCGGTGGCCGTCCGCGGAGGCTTCCGGGGATGGACGATAGTTCTCAGGAAGTCTAGACTTCCACGGCTTTTCCGGAGTCCGGCCGGGGGGGCGTGAAGGCGGAATCGACAGTCGCCCGTCCCCTCGACGGCGAGACGTGAGGGCCTCGACCCTGGGATCCAGGATCAAGGCCCCAAAGGCGATTCCGACTTCGGGACCGAGAGGATTCTCCTGTGAGGATCCGGCGGTCCATGGGGTGAGGGCGGTGGACCGATCAGGATCTCTCCCGATCGGCTGTTCTTCCGCCGGTAATCGATCGAATCCCCATGCACGTCCCCGGCAGCTAGGGCAGGCTCGCCAAGCATGATGGTCGTCAGTCACGACACCGCCGCGGGAACGCGGCCGACGGTAGGTGGGGGTTCCGGTGCCGGAGCCGTCCCGCAGGCGTTGGCCCGCGTGACGTCGTTCATCGACCCACGGCTCGAGCGGGCTCTCCAACTTTCGGGCGACGCAGCGCCCCGGCTCCTCGAGGCCATGCGCTACTCCCTCCTCGCGCCCGGCAAGCGCCTTCG
>CANGGC010000107.1 GCA_947453125.1 Planctomycetaceae bacterium
CGTACCCCCCGGTAGTGCTGCCAGTCGTCGAGCATCGGGCCGAACCAGGCCGAGCGATGGAGCCAGGCGTGCATCCGGGGGGAGCCGCGATAGAAGCAGAAGCTCGCCAGGATCACGAACGGCGTGCAGGGGAGGACCGGCAGGATCGCCCCGGCAAAGGCCAGAATGAGGCTTGCCCAGCCTCCGGCCACCCAGAGAAAACCACTGACCGGGTGGGTTGTCGGGCGGAGGTCCATGGGCGATTCGCGTGGCGGATAATGGTGGCCGACCAGCAGGATTCTACCACGCGCCGGTTTGGCGTATGATCGGCTTTTTCTGTGTTGTCCTCCCCCGCTTCCGCCCGCCTTCCCTCCCTCGGAGATCCCTCCATGCCGCTGGTTCCGATGCGCATCCTCCTCGACCACGCCGCCGAGCACGGTTACGGTCTGGCCGCCTTCAACGTCAACGACATGGAGCAGATCCAGGCGATCATGGAGGCGGCGAAGGAGACGGATTCCCCGGTCATCGTCCAGGCCTCGCGCGGCGCCCGCAGCTACAGCCAGGACAACTACCTCCGCCACCTCATGCTCGCGGCCGCCGAGCTCTACCCCCACATCCCGGTGGCGATGCACCAGGATCACGGCAACTCGCCGGCGACGTGCGTCAGCGCGATCGACAACGGGTTCACGAGCGTGATGATGGACGGCTCGCTGAAAGAGGACGGCAAGACGCCGGCCGACTTCGCCTACAACTCGAAGGTCACCGCCGAGGTGGTGAAGCTCGCCCATGCCCGCGGCGTGTCGGTCGAAGGGGAGCTGGGCTGTCTGGGGTCGCTCGAGAGCGGCCACGGTGAGGCCGAGGACGGCCACGGGGCCGAGGGGGCGCTGTCGCACGATCAGCTCCTCACCGATCCCGACGAGGCGGAGCGTTTCGTGGCGGCGACCGGCGTCGATGCGCTGGCGGTGGCGATTGGCACGAGCCACGGGGCGTACAAGTTCACCCGCAAGCCCGACGGCGATGTCCTCGCCATGGGGCAGATCGAGCGGATCCACAAGAAGCTCCCCAACTGCCACCTCGTCATGCACGGGTCGTCGGCGGTGCCGCAGGATCTCCAGGACATCATCAACGAGTTCGGCGGCAAGATGCCGCAGACGTGGGGCGTGCCGGTCGAGGAGATCCAGCGCGGCATCAAGCATGGCGTGCGGAAGATCAACATCGACACCGACTGCCGGATGGCGATTACCGGTGCGATCCGCAAGGTGCTCTGGCAGCACCCGGAGAAGTTCGACCCGCGCGATTACCTCAAGCCGGCCCGCGATGCGATGAAGAAGGTGTGCGCGGAGCGGATGGTGCAGTTTGGCCAGGCGGGTAACGCCCGCAAGGTGCCGGTCGTCTCCATCGAGGAGATGGCGAAGCGCTACGCCAAGGCCTGATCGGCCGTCGTTGCCGCTATCACCCCCAAGTCCCTGTTCCCGGTCGGCCGGCGGTCTCCCCGCCGGCCGACCGGCTTTTTCCGGGGTGCTCGGGCCCTCTTCAGCCGGCAAAAACCGCGTTGCGGGGCTTGCCCACGTGGCCTATCCTCCCGCCCCCCTCGGGCGCCAGTGATCCCGGACTCTGTCCGGACGGCGTTGCCGTCGGTCCGCGCGCAGGACGTTCGCCATGTCCTTCCGAGACTCGCTCCGCCTGTTCGAACGTGCTCCCTCCCCACGGCCCGAGGTCGGTGGTGGAGCGCCTGCTTGTCCGTTGCCGGCGGCCGGAGAGGGCTCTGGTGTGGAAGCTCAGGCGGATTGCGGCAGCGTCGACCCTTCGCTCATCGATGAGCAGGGGTTGATCGATCGGGGGCGGGGAATCCTCCACGCCGAGGCCCGGGCGATCGTCGAGGCGGCCGAACGGCTCGACGGCGCGTTTGTGCGTGCTGTTCATCGGCTCGAAGCCTGCAGCGGGAATGTGGTCGTCACTGGCATCGGCAAGGCGGGGATCGTCGCCCGGAAAATCTCGGCCACCCTCGCGTCGACCGGCACGCCGAGCCACTTCCTCCATCCGACCGAGGCGATGCACGGCGATCTCGGGGTGCTCCGCGGCGACGACCTGCTCCTGGCGCTGTCGCAGTCGGGCGAGACCGAGGAGATCACCCGGCTCCTTCCCCATGTCCGCGCCCGCGGGATCCCCATCGTCGCGATCACCGGACGGGCCGAGAGCACGCTCGGCCGGGCCGCCGAGGTGGTCGTCACCTCCGGCCCGGTGCGCGAGGCGTGCGAGTTGGGGCTCGCGCCGAGCACGAGCACGTCGGTCCTCCTTGCCCTCGGCGACAGCCTGGCGCTGGTCACGAGTGCCCTGCGGGCGTTCACGGCGGAAGACTTCCATGCCCGTCATCCGGGCGGGAGCCTGGGGCGGCAACTCATGCATGTCGAGGATGTGATGCGTGCGCTGCCGCTGTGCCGGACGGCGCTGCCGGAAGAGAGCGTGCGGAGCGTCTTCAGCCGAGCGCTGCCGGCGCGGCGAACCGGAGCGGTGATGATCCTCGACCATGGCGGCACGCTTGCGGGCATCTTCACCGACAGCGACCTCGCCCGACTGTTTGAACGGCGCAACGACACCGCCATCGACGGGCCGATCAATGAGGTAATGACCGCGCGGCCGACGACGATTCGTGTCGGTACCCGCCTCCGTGATGCAGTGGAGCTGCTCGAGGCGAGGCGGCTGAGCGAACTGCCGGTGATCGACGCCGCTGGACACCCGGTCGGCCTCCTCGACGTCGTCGATCTCGTCGGCATGGTGCCGCCGGAGCTCCTCGATCTCCCCCTCCAGCGTGTTGCCTGACTTTTTTCCAATCGCACCCCCGCCGTGGCCAACCCGTGTCGACATTTCCGTCATCCCGAGCCGAGATCGAGCCCCGTCTGGCACGGGTGCGCTTGCTGCTGCTCGACGTCGACGGCGTGCTCACCGACGGGAGCGTCACGTGGTCGAGCGAGGGCTACGAGCTGAAGACCTTCCACGTCCGTGACGGCCTGGGCTTGCGCCTCTGGCAGCAGGCGGGGAACATGGTGGCGATCATCACCGGCCGAGCGAGCCGGGCCCTCACCCTGCGGACCGAAGAACTCGGGATTGGCATCGTCAGGCAGGGGGTTGGCGACAAGGTCGCCGCTGCCGCCGAGGTGGTGGCGACGTGCGGGGTGTCGTGGGAGGAGGCGGCCTTCGTGGGCGACGATCTCCCCGATCTGCCGGTCGTGAAACGGTGTGGCGTGGGTGTGGCGGTGGCCGATGCCTGTCCGGAGCTGAAGGCCGCCGCGATGTTGGTCACGGAGCGGGCTGGTGGCCGGGGTGCGGTTCGTGAGGTCGTCGAGCGGCTCCTCCGTGCCCGCGGCGGGTGGGAGGCGGCGGTGGCCGGGTATGGCGGCGGGGTCGCCTGAGACAGGCGCAGGGTGGCTCACGCATGGAACATCGCCTCGGACGCACCCTGCGGGTGTTTCTCATCGTGCTCGCGACAGCGGGGCTTTACCGGCTCGTCGTCGTGCCGCTGGTGGAGCCGCGCGTCCGGGCTGCTGCGGCAAGCCAGGAGCTCTCCCCGGCCGCGGTCGCCGCGGCGAAGACCCGGGCCGATGGCCGGCTCGCGCAGGTGTCGAAGCTCTTCGCCGCCGGCTCGTGGGAGCTCGACGGGCCGAACATGCTCGAGAGCCGGCAAATGCGCCTCCTCTTCAAGGACTATCGGCGGATGAGCAAGGATCCGGACGATCCGCGCGTGCAACTCATCCCCTGCACGCTCATCCTCCTTCCCGACACCAGTGGCGAGGCAGGGGCCCCGGCCGGGCGGACAGTCGTCCTCCGCGCCCCCCAGGGGGCCGTACTCGAGTTCGACGAGCCGTTCGACTTGAGCAAGCAGGAGCGGCCGTCGCGGCTCGTCGGCGGCAGCCTCCGCGGGCAGGTGACGATCCGTGGTACGGCGACGTCCCCGGAGGCCGACGACGAGGTGGAGATCGTGACCCGCGATGTCGAGCTCAAGGAAATGGAGATCAGCACCGCCGAGGCGGTGCAATTCCGCTATGGCCGCTCCTCCGGGAGCGGCCGGGCGATGGAGATTCGTCTCCTCCCTGGTGCGAAGGGGAGCGAGCAGGGGCCGAGCATCGGCGGGATCGACACGATCCGCCTCGACCGCGACGTGAAGCTCAAGCTTGAAGGGCTCGCCGGGGGATTGATCCCGGGGCCTCCCGTCTCCGGGGCGGTGGCGCCTGATGGCGCGATGGCCACGGCCGCGGCGTCCCCCGCCGATGGTGCCGAGGAGCCGGTGCCGGTGCTTGTCAGCTGTCGGGGGAGCCTGTGCATGAACGTGTCGGCGAATGTGATCTCGCTCGAGGATCATGTCGACGTCGTCCGCACGCTCCCGGGCGGCGCCCACGATCAGCTCGCCTGCGAGCTCCTTGCAGTCGTCCTCGGTCGTGACGAGAAAGCGGGGACGATGACCGCCGGGCTGAAGCCGGTCGAGATCCAGGCCAAGGGGACGCCCGTCGTGGCCCGGAGCACGGGGACCGGCCTTGAAGCGCGGGCGATGCGCCTCGGCTACGAGATCGCCACCCGGCGGATCGTCCTCGATGGCGAGGAGCCGGTGTCGCTCGTCCTCCAGGAGACGGAGATGGAGGCCCGGTCGATCGATTACACCCCCGGCCCGCCGGGCGACCCGGGGACGCTCATGGCCGTCGGCCCGGGGTGGCTGCGGGCGCGGTCGGCCGACACGCCCCCGCTCTCCGCCCGCTGGCAGAAGTGGCTCCGCCTCCGGCCCGACGGCGCTGAGCATGTCGCGTCGCTGGCCGGGGAGGCCGATGTTCAGGTGGAGACGCAGGGGCGGCTCAAGGCGGGGGAGATCCACCTCTGGCTGGCGCTGACGCCAGGCGCTCCGCCGACCGCCGCTCCTTCGCGCCTGCCGGCGGGCATGGCCGGGGTGAAGCCCTCCCGGATGCTCGCGCGCTCGATGGTCGAGATCGACGTCCAGCAGCTCACTGCCCGCACCGACAAGCTCGAAATGTGGTTCAAACACGAATCGCCCCCCCCCGTCGCGGCGGTGCCGGTGGTGCCTGTCGCCCAAGCGGCGGCCCCGCAGCCGGCTGTCGCCGCGACGCCGGCTCCCGCTGTCGCTCCGGCACCGGCGCCCGCCCAGCCAGCGGCGGCCGAGTCACCGACCGGCCGGCTCATCGTCACCGGTGGGCTCGTCCGTGGATTGGTCACCTTCGGCTCCCAGGGGCCGCAGCTCGACGAGCTCTCGCTCGAGGGGCAGGTGCACCTCATCGAGGAGCCCGAGGCCGCCCGCGTCCCCGGCCAGCCGGCGCCTGAGGTGATCGAGCTCCGTGGCGACCAACTGCAGATCTCGCGGGCCAACCGCTTCGATGCCCGCGCGGTCGTCTCCGGGCGCCCGGCGCAGGTCGCCGGGCGGGGAATCGATCTCCAAGGGCCACTGGTGGAGTTTGATCGGGGGCGCAACCGGCTCTCGGTCGACGGCGCGGGGAAGCTCGGCCTCCCAATTGCCGGCGGGCTCCCCGGGCTCGAGTCGCTTGCCGTCGCATCCCCGGTGGCCCAGCCGGCCGCGCAGCCTGTCGTCCCGGTGCCGGCGGCCGTCGCCGGACGGCTCGACATCGGCTGGCAGGGGCGGATGGACTTCGACGGCCTCACCGCCCGGTTCGTCGATCGGGTGGTGACGACCAGCGGCGACACGGCCCTGCGGGCCGGTTCGCTTGATGTCATCTTCACCAAGCAGATCGACTTCTCGGCGAGCGCCTCCGATCGCACCGCCCGCAACACCGACATCGCCCGGATCGCCTGTGGCAACGGCGTGCGGATCGAGAGCGAGTCGGTCGCGGCCGATGGTGGCAAGTCGGTGGAGAAGCTCTTTCTCCGCGATCTCCTCGTCGATCGGGCCACCGGCGAGGTGACCGGCAGCGGGCCGGGGCGGCTGGCGAGCACGCGCTTTGGCGCGAGCCCAGGCATCGCCCTGCCGGGAGGGGAAGGGCTGCCGGGGGCGGCCGGTGCAGCCCAGCCGACGCCGGCCCCACGCCCCGACGAGCTGAGCTATCTCGGCGTCGACTTCCAGCGCGGCATTCGCGGCAACATCAACCGACGGCAGATGGAGTTTCATCAGCGCGTCGAGGCGATCTGGGGGCCGGTCGGCGGCTGGAACGACACCCTCGACGCCCACGCCGCCGGTGGCCTCCCTCCCCGCGCCGTGGCGATCACCAGTGACGTCCTCTCGGTCGGCCAGGCTGCCCCGCTCCCCGGCCTGCGCCGCGGCACGCTCGAGCTCGGCGCCGCCGGCAACGTGATGGTCGAGGGAGAGGCGTTCACGGCGCGGAGCTCCCGACTCTCCTACAGCGAGGCGAAGGATCTCCTCGTCTTCGAGGGGGACGGCCGCAGCGACGCGCAGCTCTTCCGCCAGGAGCGCATTGGTGCCCCGACGTCGAGCGCCTCGGCAGGCAAGATCCTCTACTGGCGCGGCCTCAACCAGGTGGAGGTCAACGACGCCCGCTTCATCGATCTCGAGCAGCTCGGCGGCACGGGGGGAGCCCCGCGTCTCCCCGGCTTCGGTGGCGCGAAGCCGTAGCCGGCTGTTCCTCCGGCGACCTTTCCTTCCGCCGCCCGTTGGCCCCGTCCCCTTCCGGGCTGGTAGCCTCTTGCCGATGCGGCGTGGTGGAAACCATTCCGAAAGGGCCGGCGACGTCGTTGCGGGGGGAGAGCATGAAGGGTATGTCGAGGAGAAGAGCGATCGCCGTCTCGGCCGGGGCGACGCTCGCGGCAACGACGTGCATCCGTCGTGCCGGAGCCGCGGTGCCGGCCGGCGCGATTCGCATCGAGCGGGTCCGCACGTCTTTTCAGGAGCACCGCTACCGCACGCCGTACAAGTTTGGCGGCGTGCCGGTCGACCGGGCGACGATCCTCGACGTCGAGATCAACTGTGTCGGCGCCGATGGCCGGCGCGTCACCGGGTTCGCGTCGATGCCGCTGGGGAATGTCTGGTCGTTCCCCACGCGCACGCTCCCCTACGATGTCACGCTCGGCGCCATGAAGGGGCTTGCCGGCCGCATCGAAGCCATCGTGGCCGGCTGCACCGAGGCGGCCCATCCGCTCGAACTGGCGCGGATCCTCGAGCCCGAGTTTGTGAAGGCCGCGGCGGAGGAATCGGCCGCACGGAGCCTGGCCGAGCCGATCCCGCCGCTTGCCGTGCTTGTCACGGCGAGTGCCTTCGATGCCGCGCTCCACGACGCCGGCGGCAAGGCCCTCGGCCGCAGTGCCTTCCTCACGCTCACTCCCGATCTCATCGGTCACGATCTCTCACGCTATCTCGGCGACAACTTCAGGAACGAGAATCTCCAGGACTCGATCCGCCCCGCCCCCGCGCCGCGCGTGCCGCTGTTTCATTCCGTCGGCGGAGCCGATCCGGTTCGCGCGTCGGAGATCAAGGA
>CANGGC010000108.1 GCA_947453125.1 Planctomycetaceae bacterium
GAGGAGGTAATCGAGGACGAAGTCGAAGACGAAGAAGAAGGCGAGGAACACGCCGGCCAAAAACAGCCCGATACTCATCGGGAGAAAGACGTGGACATACCGCTTCTCGTGCGGGTAGAGGCCGGCGGCGACAAACGTCCAGAGCTGATAGAAGATCCACGGGCTCGCCAGGACCACCCCCACCAGCAGCGCCGCCTTCACATACATCCCGAACGCCTCCTGGGCGCTCAAGGTGGTGATGCTGACGCGTGAATCCTTGACCATCGGCTGCCAGAGGAGCACCGGCACGAGGTCGTCCATGCCGAAGCCTGCCTTTTCGTCCTCCACGCTTGCGGCCGCGGCGGCAGGCGCCGTCCCGAGGACGCGGGCCAGCCGGTCGGCATGCACCTCGCGGAGTTCGAACGACATGCCGTGGTTCTCGACGGCATCGAGCACCTCCCGCCGGGAATAGGGGAGGGCAGGGCCCCCTTCGACCCGGGGCGTCCACGTGTCGAACGTCTCGACGGCCCGATTGGAGTAGTAGTTGGCCAGGGCCCGCTTGAGCGGCTGTTCGATGAGATGGACGAACGGCCGGGCGACGGCGAAGCCGATCGCCACGGCAACCAGAAGCCCCAGCGTGGCCTTGATGAGACACGCCCGGAGTTCCTCCAGGTGCTCCCCGAAGGTCATCGTCGAATTCTGGAACAGGTCTTCGTCGTCGATGCGGGCCATGGGTGCGACCGGGGGGGGGCGGGTTCGATACGACGAATCTACTTCACATCCCGCCGGGATGCCCGGGAGCCTGTTTTTCCGCGGGAACGTCAGGCCCCGTACTTGCCGAGGCGTTGGGCGTGGGCCATCGCCAGGAGCATGAGATGCTTCGCCGGGAAGATCCCGAAGCCGCCGCGGAGGCATTCCCGCTCCGAGAACTTCTCCAGCCCGTCCGGCCGGCAGGTGTCGGCGGCGAGGACCGTCGGCACCGGATGCCAGGAATGGCTCTTGAGAAGGCTCGGCGTGCTGTGGTCGCCGGTGACGATGAGGACGTCGGGGCGGAGGGCCTCGATCCGGGGGAGCACACGGTCGAGCTCCTCAACGCGCTTCACCTTCTGCGCGAACGCCCCGTCCTCGCCGGTGGAGTCGGTGTACTTGAAGTGGAGGAAGAAGAAGTCGTAGTCCTGCCAGCAGGCGGCAAGGGTGTCGACCTGCTCGTCGAGGGTGTGGGGCGAGCCGACGAGCGTCATGCCGACGAGCCGGGCGAGCCCCTTGTACATCGGGTAGACGGCGATCGCCGCCGCGCGGAGCCGGTAGAGCTCCTCGTAGCTCGGGAGCTTCGGCTTGGCCGCGAATCCGCGGAGCACCATGCCGTTGGCCTTCGGCTCGTCGGCGAGGATCCGCCGGGCCTGGATGACGAACTCGTTGGCCACCTCCGCCGTCCGCGCGGCGGCGGGGGTGTGGGCTTTGGGATCGAGGGGGGCAACGCCCGTGGCCTGCGGATCGGTGTCGGCCACGGCGCCGTCGAGCCCCTTGCCCCGGAAGACGACGACGAAGCGGTGTTCCTTGACCGGCTTCACGAACGTCTCGACGCCGGGGATCTTCACCCCCTGGAGTCGCTCGACCACCTTGTAGCTCTCCTCCGACGGGATCCGTCCGGCACGGCGGTCGCTGATCAACCCGGCCGAGTCGAGCGTGCAGAAGTTGCCCCGGGCGGCGACGTCTTCCGGGCCGAGTTCGAAGCCGATGCCGGTCGCCTCGAGGGCGCCACGGCCGATCCTGAACTCGAGCGGGTCGTAGCCGAACAGGCCGAGGTGTCCGGGGCCGGAGCCGGGAGTGATCCCCGGCAGCACCGGCACGCTCGAGCCACTCGTTCCGCGACGGACCAGCGCGTCGAGGTGGGGCGTGATGGCCGTCTCGAGCTCCGTCTTTCCACCCGGATCGAGCGGCAACCCACCGAGACCGTCGGCGACCACCATCACGATCTTGGACGACGACTTCTCGGCCAGTTCACGCACCAGTTCATGCTCGATCACGCTGCTGTCTCCTCTCGGGGCAGGGAAGGGGGCCCCTCGTCAAGAAGCCCCTGATGTTCGGGAGCCCCTGTTGTCGGCCGAGACGGCGGCCACTTCAAGGGCATTTCCACGCCGGCGGCGAAACCGGACGGCACAGGCGTCCTCCGCCCCCCATGGCATCGCCCACCGACCCTATATTCTGCCGGTCGTTCTGTCCCCGCCTCCGCTCCCTCCGCTTCCTATCGCCCCTCCCGTCATGAGTGTTCTCCGCCCCCGGCCGCCGACCGATCCGATCGAGCACCGGCCTCCCTCCGGGGTGCTGTCGGCCGACGGCCACATTGACCCGCGCTGGCGTTCGTTCCTCGAGCTGGCGGAGAGGGTCCGCGGCGCGGTGGCCTCCGCGTGCGGGACGGAGACGGAAGGGATGCTCGAGGCCTACGGCACGACCCGGAGCCAGGCCCGCCGGCGCGACAGCGCGCTGTTTGGGATCCTCGATGTCGCCAGGGGCGTGCGGGAGTCGGTCGATCGCGTCATCGTCATCGGCGACCGGGCCGACCGGGCCCTGGTCGATCTCCTCTTGAGCACCTGCTGTCATCCACACCACGACGCTCTCCCCCGGCATGAGCGCGGCGGCAGACCCCGGATCTGGACGCTCGGCCCCGACGACGATGACGACACCGTCCAGGGAATCCTCGACGCGCTCAGGACTCAGACCGGCGACAGGCTCCTCGATGCGTGGGGCGTGGTGCAGGTCGGTCCGTGCCGCGAAGCCTTTACACAGGACTGCGTCAGGCTCTTCGCCGAGGGGGGGGATCCGACCGCGCGGCACGTCGCGGCGCCCGCGATGGTGGTGGCCGCGGCGGCCGACCCTTCTGGCCATCCCACCGTCTCCGTCCCGGCGGCGTCCGGCGATCAATCGATCTCTCCGTCGTCGCCGCGGGAGAGCGCTGGAGTGTTCACAGCCGCATCGCTCCTCCCGGCGGCGATCGCCGGCATCGACGTCGTGCGACTCCTCGAAGGGGCCGCCGCCATGGCGAGGCGGTTCCGCGAAGCCCCCGCCGAGGCCAATCCGGTCGTTTCCTTGGCGCTCGTCGGGCGCTGGCTCGCTGCGGCCGCGGATCCTCTCGGCGGAGTGCCGCGACGCCACCTCCTCCCTCCGCGCCGGTGGCAGGGACTCGTCGAGTGGCAGGCGTCACGGTTCGCTCCGCCGGATCCCCACGCCTCCCCGGCGATCGTCGAAGCCCGGTTCACGACACCGATCACCGTCGCGGAATGCCGCCGCGCCCCGTTCGCGACGATCCCCCGCGGCTCCCCCGGCCGGACGGCCGACCGTCGTGGCGCCCGGCAGGCTTCCCCGACCGCCGCCGACCAACTCCTCCTGCCGCGATGCGACGAGCACACCCTCGGGCAGTTGCTCGAGGGGCTCCGCCTCGCCGCGGCAATCGAAGCGAGCCTCCGCTGAACGACCGGCGCCCCGGGCCGGCCCGGGGTGGTATCATCCCGCCACCCCCCGGAGAAGGACACCATTGGCCATCACGCTCACCTGGATTGGACACGCCACGTGGCTCGTTGACACGGGCCACGGCGTTCTCCTCGTTGATCCGTTCTTCGACGAATCCCCGACGGCCTGCATGAAGGGGGCGGACGTCGCCTGCGACGCGATCCTCGTGACGCACGGTCACGCCGATCATGTCGGCGATCTCGTCCCGATCGCCCGTCGCACCGGCGCCCCGGTCTACTGCAACTGGGAGATCGCCCAGTGGCTGGGAGGGCAGGGGATCGACAATGTCCGTCCGATGAACCTCGGCGGGCGGACAACCATCCCCGGCGGCACCGCGAAGATGGAACTCGCCCATCACTCGTCGAGCCTTCCGGACGGAAGTTACGGCGGGACGGCAGCCGGATGGCTCCTCGACATCGGTGGTGTGAGGGCCTACTTCGCCGGCGACACCGCGCTGTTCAACGACATGGAGCGGATCGGGAGGCGGGACGGTAGCGGCCGTGGACTCGATGTGGCCATCGTCCCGATCGGTGACCTGTTCACGATGGGGCCCGACGATGCCGTCGAGGCGATCAGGCTTCTCGCCCCGCAGGTCGCCCTGCCGACGCACTACGACACCTGGCCGCCGATCCGGCAGGACGCATCGGCGTGGGCCCGCCGGGTGAGCGAGGAGACCGGGACCGACGCCCGCGTGCTCCGCCCGGGCGAGCGAATCCGCATCGATGTCGTCGCCGATCCCCGGGCAGCCGACGCAGCAACGGGGCGTCAAAGCCCCCGCTGACAGGGCGCAGGCGGCCGTTCAGCGGGAGGTGACCAGCGGTCGCGGAGGCGTGACCCGGACCTCGATCGCATCACCGACGACCCGGACCTCGAAGACGTCGACCTTCAGCCGGGGGTTGTCGCACCAAGCACCGTCGCACAAACGAAACCGCCAGGCGTGCCACGGACAGGTCACCTCGCCGTCGCGGAGGGGCCCGCTGCCGAGGGACGCTCCCATGTGAGGGCAGAGATCGTCGATCGCCGCAAAGGACGTACCATCGTTGAACACCGCCACGAGGCGTCCACCGACCTCGTACGTGCGTCCTTCGCCGGCAGGAATGTCGCCGACCCGGGCGACGGGCGTAAACGGGACTTCGGACATGCTTCGACCCTGCGACAGGAAGGAACACCGTGATGCACGCCCCGGCAACTCCCGCGGACGAGCCCGCCCCCGATGATAACCGTGATGCCAGCCGTCATCCCCATCCGGGCGCCGCCGGGCGGATCAGGCTCCTCGTCCTCGACATCGACGGCACCGTGAGCAACAGCCGCCACGAGATCGAGGATGCCACGGTGCAGGCCGTGGCCCGCGTGCAGGAGGCCGGGATAGCGATCCTCCTGGCCACCGGTCGGCGCTACCGTGACGTTCTCCCGGTGGCGGCCCGGCTGGGAATCGAGGGGCCACTGGTGACCGCATCGGGGGCGCTGGTGAAGCGGACGAGCGATCATGCCACGCTCTTCCGGGCGAGCTTCGATCCCGAGGCGCTTGCCGAGGTGCTGGCGCGCATCAATGCCCGTGGCCTCGAGCCGATCCTCTACACGGACAGCTTCGCCGAGGGATTCGACTTCCACTGCCGCCGCCTTCCCGGCTCGGAGGGCGCAGATCCCCCCAAAGGGGTCGGCGAATACCTGGCCCGCAACCGACACCTCGCCCGGATCGACCCCGGCCTCGATCGCCATCCGCCGGCGGGGGTGTTCGCTGGATTCACGATGGGGGATCGCGGCACGATGCTCGATCTCGAGCGCGAGCTCGACGGGGCCTGCCCGCATCGCCTCTCGCTCCACTGTATTCGCAGCCCTCGCTACCTCGACTGGATGTGCGAGATCGCCCCGGCAGGGGTCACGAAGTGGAGCGGCGTGGCGGCGATCGCTGCGGCGGGAGGCATCCTGCCGCGACAGGTGTGCGCGGTCGGCGACGACGTCAATGACCTGCCGATGATCCGAGCCGCCGGCCTCGGGATCGCGATGGGGAATGCGCTCCCGGAGGTCCAGGCCGCCGCCGATGTCGTCGTCTCCAGCCACGACGACGGCGGAATCGGCGACGTGGCCGAGCTCCTCGTCGGACACCGCTGAAGGCCCTGACGGAGACAAGGAGGAATCGCGTCGCCTTCCCATCCCCCCCAGCATGAACCGGCGTGCAGGAACCCCGGCGGGGAAAGGGCGACTTGGGGGAGGGGACAGTGGGCCTCCGTCCCCCGGGCTGTGGCGGGGACGGTGTGCGGTTGTCCCCGGCGGCGGCGGTCCCTACAAGTCTGCCTCCCTGGCCATCCCGGCTTCGCCCTCCGTCCCTCCCGGACCCGGTCTCCGATGGACCCGAAGATCCACCGCCCGCAGGCGCAGTGCTGCCGCACCGGCCACGGCTTTCAGCCGGGGGATTCAATGATTTCAGCCCTCGTGCGAACCCCTGAGGGACTTCTGCGCACCGACACCCTCGCGACGGCGTGGACCGGTGCCCCGGAGAAGTCGGTGGCCTGGTGGCGGTCGACCTTCCCCAAGCCCGACGCGACCGGAGCCGTGCTCGCGCCGAACGACGTCCTCCTCGACATCGTGGAGCAACTCGATGGCCAGGAGCCCGAGGCCCCGCTGCGGTATCTCCTTGCCCTGCAGCTCGTCCGTCGCCGCGTCCTCCGCTTTGTCGATCAGCCGTCCCACGCGTCCGCTCCCCCCCACGCGCTCCCCTCCACCGAAGCCGAGCCGCTCCGTCTCGCATGCCGGAAACGCGATTGCGAATACGTCGTGAAAGTCGCCCCTCCGGAGCCCGCCACCGCCGCCGCCGTCGAAGCCCGGCTCGCAGCCCTCCTCTGGTCGGGGGACGCCGCATGACCCCCACGCCTGGTCAGTCGACGATTCCGCCGGTGGGTGCCGGCTCGCGGGCCTGCCTGCTGGCGCTGGTCGTCGTCGCGCTGGCCTCCACCGGCGCGACCTGCCCGAACGCCCTGCGTGGCTACCAGGTCGGGGTCTCGCCTCTGCCGCGGGCCCTGCCGGCGCAACCGACCCTCGAGCAGGTGATCGGCACCGTCCACGACAACACGCGACGGGTGCGCAGCCTGATGGCCCCCCAGGCAGTGCTTTCCGTGCCCGGCGTCCCGCGACTCTCGGCCCAGGTGGCCTGCGAGCCCCCCCGACGCTTCCGGCTCCGCGCCCAGACGGCGATCACCGGCGGGGAACTCGACATCGGCAGCAACGACGAGCTGTTCTGGCTCTGGATCCGCCGCCACGAACCGGCCGTGACGCTCTACTGCCGCCACGACGACTACGCCAAATCGGCCGCCCGGAAGCTGATTCCACTCCGCGCCGACTGGATGCCCGAACTGCTCGGTCTGGTGACGTTCCGGCCTGAGGACCAGCATGAGGGCCCTGTCACCTTAAGCGACGGCCGGATCGAAATCCGCACCACCATGGCCGGCCCGGACGGGGCGATGCGCAAGTCAACGATCCTCGATGGCACCACGGGGCTCGTCCTCGAGCAGCACCTCTTCACCCCGACCGGCGAGCGGTTGGCGAGCGTGCGGACATCCCGGCACCGCGTCGATCCCCCCAGCGGCGCGGCCCTTCCGCGCCTTGTCGAAGTCTCCTGGCCGACCTCAGGCGTCGAGTTCCAGCTCGAGCTCACCTCGATCACGACGAACATGCCCCCCGCCGATCCGGGGCAACTCTGGCAGAGGCCCTCCTACGAAGGCTTCCAGCCGATCGATCTGGCCGACCCTGCGGTGACGATCACCGGCCCCGCGGCCTCCGTCGGAGCGCCCCCCGCCGCCACACCCCTGCCGCCAGCACCGGCCGCCATGGCCCCGCAGCGTCCCCTGCCAGCCGCTCCGCCTGCCGGCTTATCGTCTCCCCCCCAGCCTTATCCGGGCTGACGGTGTGGCAGCGACCGTCAGC
>CANGGC010000109.1 GCA_947453125.1 Planctomycetaceae bacterium
CTCCTTCGCGCCGCCGTCTCCCAGGCCGGCTACGACAAGTCGCGGTCGATCATGCAACTCGACGAGATGCTCCGCCTCCAGGAAGGCTCCAACGCCAAGAACATCCGCGATGCCGATCGCTACTTCTTCACGATCTTCGGCACCCCTGCCGAGAATGGAACCTGGGGCCTGTCCGTCGAAGGGCATCACCTTTCGCTCAACTTCGTCGTCCGCGACGGGCAGGTGGTCGATAGCACGCCGCAGTTTTTCGGGGCCAATCCCGCCGAGGTCCGCGCCCGCTTCGCCGGCCTCCCCGAGCCCGGCTTCCGCGTCCTTGGCACGGAAGAGCAGCTCGCCTTCGATCTCGTCCGCTCCCTCGATGCCACGCAGAAGGCAAAGGGGATCATCGCCCCCGAGTGCCCCAAGGACATCCGTGCCGCCGGCGAGGCGCAGTCGCCGAAGGAGCCGGCCAAGGGAATCCCCGCCGCGGAGCTCAAGCCCGAGCAGCAGGCCCTCCTCCGCCGGATCATCGAGACGTACTGTAGCGCGATGGCCGACGAGGTTGCCAAGGAGCGTTTGATGCTCATCGAGAAGGCCGACGGCGGCTGGAATGCGATCCACTTCGCTTGGGCTGGCGCCACCGAGCCAGGCGTCGGCCATTACTACCTCGTCGAAGGCCCGTCGTTCGTGATCGAGTTTTGCAACGTCCAGCCCGACGCCGAGGGCAACCCCGCCAACCACATCCACTGCGTGTGGCGCGACCGCACCGGCGATTTCGATTTGCCGGCAAGGGACTCGCTGCCATGATGCCGTTTCGCAGGTGCCTGCGTGTTGTCGCCACGGTGCTGATGACGGTCGCCTCCGGCCATGCCGCGGAGTTCCATGTCGACTCCGGGGTGATCACCGTCCCCGATGGCTTCACGATCGACGTTGCCGCGACGCCGCCGCTCGTCGAGCGCCCGGTCACGATCGACTTCGACGAGCGCGGCCGGCTCTACGTCACCGAGTCGAGCGGCACGAACATCGCCGTCGCCGAACAGGTGAAGAACCCCACCCATCGTGTTTTCCGCTTGGAGGATTCCGACGGTGATGGCAGGTTCGACCGCCGCACGGTCTATGCCGAGGGGCTGATGATGCCGGAGGGTTCGCTGTGGTATCGCGGCTCGCTCTATGTCACCGCGCCGCCGGAGATCTGGAAGTTCACCGATGCCGACGACGACGGCGTCGCCGAATCGCGCGAGGTGTGGTTTGATGCCAAGACGCTCACCGGCTGCGCTAATGATCTGCACGGCCCCTACCTCGGCCGCGACGGACGGATCTATTGGTGCAAGGGGGCGTTTGCCCAGCAAAGCTACGACCTCCCCGGCCGCCCCGGCTGGACGACCCGCGCCAGCCACATCTTCCGCGCTCGCGACGATACGAGCGAACTCGAGCCGGTACTCACCGGCGGAATGGACAACCCCGTCGACGTCGTGTTTACGCCGGAAGGGGAACGGATCATGTCGTGCACGTTCCTTGTCCACCCCGGCGGCGGTGAGCGTGACGGGCTGATCCATGCCCTCTATGGCGGCGTCTACGGAAAAGATCATGGCGTTCTCGACGGCCATGCTCGCACCGGCGCTCTGCTGCCGGCGCTTGCCCATCTCGGCCCCGCTGCCCCCTGCGGCCTCCACCGCCATTCCGGCGTCGGCCATGGCGAGCCGTGGGCCGGCAACCTGTTCACGACGTCCTTCAACCTGCGGACGGTGTTCCGCACCAAGCTCGCCCCGGCCGGCGCCACGTTCACCCCCGAGACGAATCCCTTCCTCCAGGCCGACTGGGTCGATTTCCATCCCACCGACGTGATCGAGGATGCCGACGGCTCGCTCCTCGTCGTCGATACCGGTGGCTGGTACAAGCTCTGCTGCCCGACCTCGCAACTCGAAAAGCCGGCCGTGCTCGGCGCGATCTATCGGGTGCGGCGCGATGGCACGATGCCGATCGCCGATCCTCGCAGCCTCGCTCTCGATTGGCAGGGGATAACGCCCGCCGGCCTCGCCACGCTGCTCGCCGACCCGCGGCCCGCCGTCGTCGCCCGGGCCACTGATGCCTTGGCCCGGATCGGTGCCGCCGCGGTGCCGGCGGTCCGAGACGTGTTTGCGGCATCGACGGCCGCTGCCGTCCGCCAGCAGGCTCTTTGGACACTTGCCCGGATCGACGGCGATGAAGCCCGCCGTGCCGTTCGCGCCGGCCTCGGCGACACCGACGCCGGCGTCCGCCAGACGGCGTGCCACGTCGTGGGCCTCCACCGCGATGCCGCGGCGATCGACCTGCTCGGGAATATCGTCGTCAACGACGCGGCGCCCGTGGCCCGCGCCGCAGCCGAAGCCCTTGGCCGTCTCGGTCTGGCGGAGGCATGTGCCCCCCTTCTGGCCGCGGCCGGTCGGGTGGACCTGGCCGACGATCGGGCACTCGACCACTCGATCACCTACGCGTGCATCGAGACCGCCGCTTCCGAACCGCTCCGCGCGGCGCTCGCGGCGGGCACCCCGGCGGCGAAACGCGGAGCGCTCGTGGCCCTCGACCAGATGGCCGACCGGTTGCCAGAGCCGGCGCTGTTGCAAGCGGACGTCATTCCGCTGTGTGCAGACGGTGACAAGAGCATCCGCGAGGCGGCCTGGTGGGTCGCGGGCCGTCACCCCGACTGGTCGGCAGCCCTCGCCGATAAGGTGCCGGCGCTCCTCCGGCAGATGACAACGGCGGTCGCCCCAGATCGTGCGGCGATCGCAGCGATCCTTGCGCCGCTGGCCGCCAATCCGGCCGTGGCCGACGCCATCGCCGCCGCGATCGATGATGACGAGGCTGCGATCCGCGCCGCGGCCCTCGAGGCGATGCGTGCGGCCCATCCGACGGCCACGCCGCCGTCGTGGGTCGGCGTCCTCGCCCATCTCGCGGCGAGCCCCTCCGATCGCGATTCCCCCGCTGCCGTTGAGTCGGGGGAGGCGATCGCCGTCCTCGCCGGCCTGCCGCTTTCAAAAGAGGAGCGGGCCGTCTTCCGGCCGCTGGCGCTCGAGATCGAGGCGGCGGGCACGCTCGCACCTCGGTCGATACTCCAGGCCCTCGGTCTCCTCGGGGAGGCGACGGGAGAGCTGCCTGATGTCATCGTCGGCCGCCTGCTCCTCATCGCCACGCTCGGCGAGTCGCCCGTCGACCGGAATGCCGCCGCCACGATCCTCGCATCGGCCACGCTGCCGGAGCGGGCCAGGCTTCGTGTCGGCGACGCGTTCGCGAAGCTCGGTGCCCAGGAGGCAACGCTCCTCCTTCCGGGGCTCGTGAAGGAAGGGGGAGAGCCGCTCGTCAGGGCGGTCGATGGGCTCGGCCGCGGCGAGGCGGCCGGCTTCGTGCGTCGTGATCTCCTCGAGGCGGCGGTGCAGGGCCTCCCCGAGGAATCGGCCGCGCTCGGCGCCGACTTGCTTGCCAAGACCGAGGCGCTTGTCGCCTCCGAACGTGAAGCTTTTGAAAAGCTCCTCGCGGCGCTTCCGGAGGGGGATCCGGTCCGCGGGCACGCCGTCTTCGCGGGGAAGACCGGCTCCTGCACGTCCTGCCACGCGATGGCCTATGTCGGTGGCCGCATCGGCCCCGATCTTTCCCACATCGGCGCCATCCGCACGCCGCGTGATCTCCTCGAGGCGATCGTGCGGCCAAGCGCCAGCTTCGTCCGCAGCTACGAGCCGTCGATCGTCGTCACCGACGACGGCCGGTCGTTCCAAGGGGTGGTCCGCGAGGAGGCCGGCGGGGCGCTCGCCGTGCAGACGAGCGCCACCGTCGTCGAGCGGGTGCCGCGCGAGGAGGTCGAATCGATCGAGCCGGGACGGACGTCGATCATGCCGCAGGGCTACGACAAGCTCCTCTCAACACAGGATCTCGCCGATCTTGTCGCCTTCCTCCACCGGGCGAAGTGAACAGTCTGGGGGGCCGCCCGCGCGGTGGTCGTCTTTCGTTCTCTCCATTTCCAGCGGATCGACCAAGGTGAGGAGTGAAGCGGAAGCTGTTTGTTGGGTATTATGAAGACCATGCGATCGAGCCAACTGATTCCGCCGCCGGAACTCGCCCCACCGGGCATCTCGGGGTTGTCGTCCGAGGATCGGATGCGGTTGTGGGCGCGGATGGTCGACGAAGGGGACGAGTTCCTCCTGGCAGGATTTCGGGAGCGGTGTGGCTCTGATGCTGCGGCACGGCAGGCATTCCTAACCTGGCTCGATCGTCGCGATGTCGAGGGGACTGCGGCCAAGATCCGGATGTTGAAGGGCCGATCGCCGAGGCCCTCCGATGGCCAGTGAGGGGGTGCTGGCGACGCTCCAGGCTGGCTGGCAAGCCCTCGGAACCTGCGGAGCGGAGCGTGCGGTGATCGGC
The DNA here is from genome assembly GCA_947453125.1 of Planctomycetaceae bacterium. Taxonomy (GTDB): domain Bacteria; phylum Planctomycetota; class Planctomycetia; order Pirellulales; family UBA1268; genus QWOP01. Next base: position 4,372 of record CANGGC010000109.1, read on the forward strand.
GGGCTGGCACTCTCTGCCTGGAACCATGCCCGCTATACCCGCGATGCCGACGTCCTCATCGCGATCGATCGCGGTCGGATCGATGAATTGGTGCAATCGCTCACCGCGGCCGGTTTTCACCCACGGCACCAGCCGCCGCTGCGTTGGATCGACGGACAGGGCATCATCCAGTTTCTGTTCCAGCCGGATGGGGCTCTGATGCCCTTCCAGTTTGACGTTTTGCTGGCCGGCAGTGATTTCCACCGCGAGGCGGTGGCACGGGCCGTCGATCGCCGCCTGCCCGGCGGCATGCTTCCTGTCAGAGTGGTGCAGCCGGACGATCTGATCGTCATCAAACTGTTGGCTGGGCGGATCATCGATCTGGCAGACGCCGCGATGGTCCTCCGTGAGAATCGTGATGCGATCGACGTTTCACGCCTCGAGCGCTCCATTGTCGAGCTCGGACTCACCGCCGACTATCAGCGCATCCGGCAGGACGCCTTCCCGGGGGAGGCCGATCCCCCGGCTGTCCGTTGATCCTGCGGATGTCCTCCCGATCGATGTTCCGAGGGCCGCCGTGATGCCTGTGGCTGCCCGATGAGCTCGGATTTCCGTTCGTCTATGATGGTGAGGGGATTCACTCGAATCAGGCCTGGCAGGCCGAGGGGAGGATCGTGATGGCGCACACGCGATTGTCGGCGGGGCGAAGTCTGTGGAGCGTGCTCCTGGTGTGTTCGCTGGTGGTGTGTCCCTTCACCATCCTCCGCGGTCAGGAGTCGGCCGGGCCGGTCGCGTCCCCCCCGGTCACCCTCGCCACGTTCGATGTCGACGCCACGCCGCCGGTCGGCGCGGCGATGGCCTACGGGCCGGCGGTGAAGGCCGCTGATCTCCAGTTGCGTTGTCGCGGGGTCGTGCTCTCAGGCGCCGGTGATCCCGTCGTCCTCTGTGCCATCGATTGGATCGGCGTCGGCAATGCCGCCCACGATGCTTTCCGGGCCGGGCTCGCCGAAGCCGCTGAGACGACGCCGGCAAGAGTTGCCGTTCACGCCCTCCACCAGCACGACGCCCCGCACGCCGACTTCACCGCCGAGAAACTCCTGGCCGACATGGGGGTCAAGGATCATCCCCGCTTCGACGGCGATTTTGCTCGTGAGGTGATCGCGCGAGCGGCGGCGGCGATCCAAGACGCGCTTCCCAAAGCGAAGCCGGTCACGCACGCCGGCTTCGGCCGGGCGGAGGTGGCGCAGATCGCGAGCAACCGCCGCCTCGTCGGCCCCGACGGAAAGTTCGTCGCCTGGCGCGGCAGCGCCACGAAGGATGTGACGATCAAGGGCTGGCCGGAGGGGACGATCGACGCCGATCTGGCGGCGCTCGCCTTCTTCTCTGGCGACGACGCGCTTGCCGTGATCACGAGCTACGCCACCCATCCGATGAGCTACTACCGCACCGGTGTTCCCGGCCCCGACTTCCCCGGCATCGCCCGCTTCCTGCGCTCGCAGGATCTTCCCGGTGCGCTCCATCTTCATTTCACCGGCGCCGGCGGCAACAGCGCCGCCGGCCAATACAACGACGCTACCCCCTCCAACCGGGTCGTCCTCGCCACCCGGCTCGCTGCCGGTATGCGCGGCGCCTTTGACGCGGCCACGCGCCACAAGAAGCCGCTTACGGCCGCCGACATCGGCTGGGGGAGCGTGCCTGTGGTGCTTGCCGGCCGCGAAGGGCTCGGCGTGGAGAAACTCGCCGAGGAAGTGCGCGGCAAGCCCGACCGGGGGACGTTTGCTCCGATCGACGCGCTGGCGTTTGCCACGCGCGCTGGGGAGTCGCACGCGATCGACGTCACCTGCCTGAAGGTGGGGAGCGCCCGGATGCTCCATCTCCCTGGTGAACTGTTCGTCGAGTATCAACTTGCTGCCCGGCAGATGCGGCCCGACCTCGATGTCTTCATGGCTGCCTACGGCGACTATGGGCCCGGGTACATCGGCACCGCCGGCGCTTACGCGCAAGGGGGCTATGAGGTCCTTCCCACGAGCTCGTTCGTCGGTCCGGAGGCGGAGGCGCCGCTCCTGAAAGCGATTGGTGAATTGCTTGAGGTGGCGAAGTGACGTGGGCACGTTGTCCGGCGATGTGGTGGGCTGCCGTGGCGATCGCGATGACGGCGTGCCCAGTCGTGATCGCTGCCGACGAGTCACCCACAGGCGCCGTCGACTATGGCGACGAGCTCCCCCGCATCCCGCAGACGGCCCCCGCCGACGCTCCGGCGACGATGGTCGTCCGCCCCGGCTTCGCGGTCGATCTCGCTGTCGCCGAGCCCTTGCTTGCGAGCCCCGTGGCAATCGCCTGGGACGAGGATGGCCGCCTGTTCGTCGCAGAGATGCGTGGCTACAGCGAGGACCAGGGGGAGCGCCTGGGGCGGATCCGCCTCCTCCACGACGACGATGCCGATGGCACCTATGACCGGGCGACGGTCTATGCCGACGGCCTCGCCTGGCCGACGGCACTCGTCGTCTGGAACGGCGGGCTGTTTGTCGGCGATGCCCCCGATATCGTCTGGTTCAAAGACACCGACGGCGACGGCGTTGCCGACGAACACCAAAAGATCTTCACGGGGTTTGGGACGGGGAATGTCCAAGGGCTGTTCAATTCGTTCGCGTTTGATATCGACGGCCGGATCTATGGCGCTGGCAGCTCGACCGGCGGAGAGATCCGGCGGGTCGGCGAAGACGGCGAGCCTGTCGGCGACGCGGTCTCGATCAACGGCCGCGATTTTTCCTTCGATCCGCGCTCGTACGATTTCCGCGCCGAGACCGGCGGCGCCCAGCATGGCCGCTCGACCGACGATCTCGGCCACGTCTACCTCTGCCACAACAGCGACCATGCGATTCGGGTGATGGTCGATGATCGTTTTCTTTCGCGCAATCCCTTCTTCCCGGCGCCGGCGGCCAAGGAAAGCATTGCCGTCGAGGGGCCGCAGGCCGCCGTTTACCGCTCGAGCCCGGTCGAACCGTGGCGCGTGCTGCGGACGAG
>CANGGC010000110.1 GCA_947453125.1 Planctomycetaceae bacterium
CGGCTGGCAAACACGACGACCACAAAGTCGCACCTCTTCGGCGTCTGGATCACGCTCCGTGAGGCGATGGCTCCGGCTGGGTCGAATGTGCCCGCCGATCCCGATGGCGTCCGCTACCACCGGGCCTTTTACATCATCGACCGGTCGATTCCGGTCGCCCACGAACCGGGGCGCGACCACAATGTCTGGGATGCCGTCCTCCTGCGGAGGATCGTCGAATGAAGTCGCCCGCTACCATCCGCCGCGGCATGACGCTCGTCGAGATGCTCGTCGCCACCACCTGCACGCTCATCCTCATGGGGGCGATCGCGCAGGTCTTCGGCGCTTTCGGGACAGCCGTCTCCGACAGCCGCTCGATGATCGAGCTTGATGCCCAACTCCGCTCCGTCGCCTGGCGGCTGCGGAACGATCTCTCCGGCGCCACCGCGCGAACACTTCCCCCACTCGAGGTCGAGGCAGGGGAGGGCTATTTTGAAGTGATCGAGGGGCCGCGGGGGGACGCCGACGGTGGCGTCGATCGCACTTCTCTGGCACCAGCCGACATCGACGACGTGTTGCTGTTCACGACGCGGAACACCGAGACACCGTACCTCGGGAAGTACGACTACGGCACGGCCACGAAGATGACCGAGAGCCAACTCGCCGAAGTGGCGTGGTTTCTCCGTCCGACAGACGTCCCTGCCGGCACGACACCACCGGTGGTCACCTACACACTCTTCCGCCGGCAAAACGTGGTCATTGGCTATGTTGGATTCGCACCTTTCTACGGTGATCCAAACGCCAACTCGGTCAACTGGACCAATTTCAACTCGTGGGCCAAGTTTTACGACCAGTTCGATCTCTCAGCGCAGTACCAGCAACCGCTCGGAGTCATCGTCCCCAATTCCCTCGCCGATCTCACCCGGCGTGAGAATCGGTTCATGCACAACGTCGCCGGCACGATCGACGCCACGGCCGGCTCGTTCCGGTTTCCCGACGGGACGGTGAATCCGACGTTTCAGTGGCAGGCGACCCCCGCACCCGACGGCCTGATCTTCGACCGGACGAAGAGTTCGACCCGGATCGGGGAGGATGTCGTCCTCACCAACGTGATCGGCTTTGATGTCCGGGTGTTTGATCCCGGGGCCCCGGTCGGCGTTCCCGCCGGCGGCGACAGCGCTGTCGTGCCGGGCGACGGCGGCTTCGCTGCAGCGACCGTCGCCGCCAACGGGGCTTATGTCGACCTCGGCTGGAACAAGGGGCCCTACGCGGCCGCCACCCCCTCCGGCCAACGCCCACGGTTTGCCAATCTGGCTGAGCCGATGAGTGGCCTCCGCAACGCTGCCGGCCCCGCCATCTGGGACACTTGGAGCACGCACTACGAATCGAACGGCTTCGACGACGATCAGGACGGCACGATTGACGAAGGCTCTAACGGCCTCGACGACGATGGTGACGGCAAGGTCGATGAGTCTCCCTACGACGTCGATGGCGACGGTCTGTTCACCGGGGCAGGGGACGACCCTGGCGAACTCGAAACGCTCCCCCCGTACCGTTTCCCGCTCCGGGGAATCGAAATCCGCCTCCGCTGCTATGAGCCCTCGAGCCGGCAAGTGCGGCAGGTGACGATCCGCCACTCGTTCGTCCCTCGCTGACGCCCCCCTTTGGTGACGCTCCCCCCTTCGGCCTCCCCACCAAATCAGGGAGACCGAGCCAGGGAGAGGGCTTCTGGGCCGCTGGCCCCTCATCATCCTGGTGAGGAATGCCGCAAGTCTTTGCTGCACAACGACTTGCCTCTCGCGAGCCCGTTGCGCGAGCCCACTTTGGCCTCCCTGAAATAGTGGATCACCCTCCGATCCCTTCGCTTGGCCGGGCGGACTCTGCAACATCTAAACCAATGACAGAAAAGGACTTACGGGCAATCCCGGAAAACAAGTCTCGATTTGGCACGGCAGATGCATATCTTCGTCAGCTATCAGGCGGCAATGCCCGCCCTCCGGCCACGAAGAGGATCCCGATCATGCCGACCGCCCATCTGCCGTCTTGCAAGCCTTCCGGGCGCCCGTTTCGGAACGGCTCTTCGACCTGGGGCTGGGCCATCGTCGCGGCCATGCTCGTCGGCCAGGCTGCCAACGCCGCCCCGGTCGTTCTCTACGACAGCCTCAACGGCAGCACGGTTTCCGACTCCGATGGTGCCAACAACAGCAACTGGCTGGCAAACCAGTTCAACACCGACGCCGCTAGCTACACACTCCAGTCGGTCGTCCTCGACTTCTCGGCAGCCCCGCTCGGCACGATCGCCGTCGACATCTACTCCGACGCTTCCGGCACCCCGAGCACGAGCCTCGGCACGCTCACGAATCCCGGCAGTTTCGGTGCTGGCAGCAACACGTTCTCGGCCTCCGGTATCCCCACCCTCGCCTCGGCAAGTTCCTTCTGGGTCGTCCTCCGGGGAGTAGGAGCCAGTTCGGCCGACTGGCTGTACACGAGCGACACTCCGACCGGCGTCGGCTCGTCGACGAACACCAACGCCTCAGGCAACGCCGGTGCTTCCTGGGCGGGCCTGACATCGGGCTCCCCTTACATGATGACCGTCAACGCGACCGCTTCCGCCGTCCCCGAGATCGACCCCGCCTCCTTCGGCAGCGCCCTCTCGCTCGTCCTTGGCTCGCTCACGATCCTCGAGCGTCGCCGCCGCCAGGCCGCCTGATTCGGGGCCGCTTGGCTCCCCTCGGGCTGGCTCCCCTCGCCGCCCCCCGGCCGGCCTTCCGCCCCGCTCGCCCCGCCCCTCGGCCACCGGCGACCCCGCCCAGCGGAATCTGTGCCAGCCCGGCTGCTGCCGCTGGACAAATCGCACCAACCACCCGACAATTCCGTAGAGGGGCAGGCAGGGCAAAAGACCGCGGTTTTTCAGGGGCGCTCCCGTTCTGGGCCGCCCCCACCGCGGGCACTGTACGGGCGACCGGTTCGTTCCATCTCATCTCATCCGGGCAGCGACTCTCGCCAGAGAGTCTTCTCCCACCAAAGGGGTTTCCAATGCGCACCCACATCCACCGCAGCCGGGCCGGCTTCACGCTCGTCGAACTGCTCGTCGTCATCGCCATCATCGGCACGCTCGTCGGCATGCTGCTGCCGGCTGTCCAAGCGGCCCGCGAAGCCGGTCGCCGTAACACGTGCATCAACAATGTCCGTCAGATCGGCCTCGCCGTGACGAACTTCGACAACTCGAAGAAGTTCATCCCCGGCTGGCGCAATGCTCACCCAAACTCGACGTCGGCCTCGATCGCCCCGGCCGATGCCGGCGCTATGAACTTCAGCACTGTCTCGTGGCCCGTGATGATCCTCCCCGGCCTTGAGCGTCTCGACGTCTACAAGCTGTGGGAGAACAACAACACCGGCGCGCCGGTGAGCCTCGCCCCGGCGATGGAGATCTTCAAGTGCCCGACGTCGGTCCCCGCGCTTGAAGCAGCCCCCTCGATTGCCTACGCCGGCAACGTCGGCGTCGGCTATATCGCCGGTGGCCAGTATCGTGATGACGGCGTAATGATGGACACCGTCGGCAAGGCTGGCGCTGGTGGCTACACCGCCATGAAGAACGGCGTCGACTACATCTCCTCTGGCGACGGCGCCTCCAACACGATTTTGATTGCCGAGCGGAGCAACGCTACGTTCAATCCCCAGGCGTTCTACGACGCTTCCCCCAGGTCGGCGGTCTCCAGCTATAGCTTCGCTCCCAACGGCGGCTATGACGTCGGGGTGAACTCCACCGCCAACGTTTCGCCGATTATTGGAATCGGTGCCATTACAAAGACTCCTGGGACCGCCCTGTCTCTCTCCGGCCTGATCCCTTCCACGACCCTCAAAATGATCAACGTGACGCCGATCGAAGCGACCTCCCTGCCGGTCAACGCCCAGGCGACCCCGTCGTCGCGGCACTCCGGCGGCATCGTGGCGGTGTTCTGTGATGGCCACACGCTGTTCATCAGCGACTCGATGGAGCCGCGGGTCTACTGCCAGCTGCTCACGCCCAACACCGTGGGCGGGGCCGGGGTGATGTTCCCTGGGATCTATGGCCTCCAAGATATGGCCAAGCCCCTCGCCGAGAAGGACTACCAGTAATCCCGGCCTGCTAAAAAACGGCCTCCCCGGCGGCCTCGCCGCGGGAGGATCCGCTGCCTACAAATGAAGGGCCGGTGGTGTCGAAGCCCGACGCCGCCGGCCCTTCGGCTTTCCCCCTCGCTCTCCCCCTCCTTCACCGCCCCCTGGGCCCTCCCGCCATGACTGCCGCCACCTCCGCCGTCACGAGCCCCGCCAGCCCCCGCCACACCGTCGACCTCGGCGACCTCCGCCAGCGGCTCCTCGCCCATCCGATCTACGCGATGGTTGATAGCCCCGAGCGCCTCCGCCGCTTCATGGAGCACCATGTCTTCGCCGTCTGGGATTTCCAGAGCCTGCTTGTTGCCCTCCAGCAGAAGCTGACCTGCACGACCCTCCCCTGGATCCCCACCCCCGACCGCGAAGCCCGGCGGCTCGTCAATGAGATCGTCCTCGACGAGCAATCCGACGAGCTCCCCGACGGCACCCACGCCTCCCACTTCGAACTCTATCTCGATTGCATGCGCCAAGCCGGCGCCGACACCGGCCCGGTCGAGACGCTCCTCACGCTCCTCGCCGCCGGCATCCCGCTCGATCGCGCCCTCGACGAGGCCCGCGTGCCCGCGGCCGCCGCGACGTTTGTCCGGACGTCGTTTGCGATCATCGCCTCGGGCTCGGCCCACAAGATCGTGGCGGCCTTCGCCTATGGCCGAGAGGACGTGATCCCGGAGATGTTTCGCCCGCTCGTCGTGGCACTTGCCGCCCACGATCCCCACAGCTGGGAGCGGCTCCGCTTCTACCTCGAGCGCCACATCGAAGCCGACGACGAAAAGCACGGCCCGATGTGCCGGCGGATCGTGGCCAGCCTGTGCGGCGACGACGCCGGCAAATGGGCCGACGCTTCGGCCACCGCCCGCGGCTCACTCGAAGCCCGCCTTGATCTCTGGGATGCGATGCTCCCCGAGCTCGACCGCGGAGAGAATGCCTCCTGCTAAAGCCGAGCGTTGCCCGGCGAGAGGCGAGACCGGCCGCCCGCGGCCAGCTTGACCAGGGAGGATACGCCCGTACACTCTTCGGAAGAGCATGCTCTTCTCTCTGGAGCCGCGGCCCTGCCGCGATTCACCATGACATCCGACCAACTCCGCCTCGCCCACAAGGCGCAGCCCTTCGTCCCCTTCCGAGTAAACCTTGCCGACGGCCGATCGATTCCCGTGCTCCATCCCGAGTACCTTGCTTGGAATCCCGGCGGACGAACCGTCATCATCATCCAGCCCGACGATTCCTGGTCTTCGGTCGACCTGCTCCTCGTGACGTCGCTCGAGTTTCCCGCCCCGGAGCGGGGCGCCGCCTGACGCCCGCGTCAAGGGCTGCCCCGAGGATCTGGAGGGGGGTCGTGGCGATCACTCGGCAGCGTCTTCCGCGCGGCGATCCCAGAGCGTTGTGTGGGGCCCGAGCTTCGTCGATCGCCAGCCCGGCTGGCCACGGAGGAAGGTCTCGACGTCGGTGTAATTTGGCTGCGGATTAACGAAGAGAAAGGAATCGAACGCCTGCGCACACTCCGGCAGGCTCCGTAACGATTGCGGGGGGTAGTTGCGCTCGAGCGCCGCGCCGATGCGCAGCCCGATTCGACTGTCGTGGTAGTGGCTGTCGTTGAGCAGCACCGCCCCCCCGGTGCCACGTCCATACCAGCCGAGTTCGGAGTGGAGATGGGCACCCGAGGTCACGACCTGAATCCCCGGATGCTGCCGCATCGCTTGGAGGCCCTCTGTTTCGATAGCCCCAGGACGCTTCGGCCAGTACATTCTCCCGGCGACAATCAGCGACAGCACCGCCGCCGTGACGAGGACGAGCCACCGCCCCCAGAGACCGTCGGCGAGGAACGGGATCCCCATCCCGCGATCCGCTGCGGAGGGCTCGCGCTGCCAGAGGCGGGCAGCGAGCATATCGGCCAAAAAAGCGATCGCCAGCATCCAGGCGAGGGAGAGGGGGAAGAGGTAGCGATCGAGGAATATGTTGGGCCCGATCCGCGACTCGACCCACACCGCCACGAAAAACACTTGGCTCGCCACGACGAGGAGGATGACCAGCCAGAGGAGCTCAGGCGTCCTCCGGCCAGAGGTCACGGTGCCCTTTTGCCTTCCCTCAGCGACTAGGGCCCACACGAGCAAAGCGGCTAGGAACAGTACGAACGAACTGACGCTCGTCACCAACTCCCCGTAAATCCGGTCGGGCCCGGGCAAGGATAGCCAGTTGAACTCCCCCCCCAACCGCCGCTGGGCGAGATAGAACGGGATCGCCGGGATGACCGCGACCCATCCGAGAAATCCTTGCAGGGCGTACCTCCGATAGCGGTGGCGATGCGCGGGCCAGAGGAAGCTGGCGGTCAGCGCCACCGCCACGAGCAGTCCGCTGAGCAGCCCCCCGACGTAATGAACCGCCACGAGGCATCCGTGGGCGAGCGTGACGAGCCACGCTCCACGCCGCGACAGTTCCTGCCCCTCCCCGCAGCGCAAGAGCAGCCCGACCGCCGCGGCATAGCTGGCAAAATAGAGCGAATAGCAGCGAGCCTCGGTGGCGTTGGAGCGAAACAAGTCGAACGCCAACGGCAGGCAGACCGCGCACCAGACCGCCACCCAGCGATTGAGCGAGCGCCGCAGGCAGAGCCAGAGGAAGACGATGGCCACCCAGGCAAACAGCGCCGACGGAAGCCGGAGAGCAAACTCCGACACTCCGATCAACCGCGCGATCCCCCAGCCGAGAACGAGGCTCAGCGGCGGCATGGCGTTGATCTCGTCGCGAAGCCCATCGAGCATGTGGAACAACGATGGGTCGGCCATTGCGTAGGCCGTATAGGCCTCGTCGCACGTTAGAGGACGGGCGTGTTCCCGAAGGCATCGCACGAGCAGCGCGACCGCGGCCGCCAAGAGGATCAGCCACTCGCCGGCATGCACCGGGCCTGCGCCCGGCGGCGCCGTCCCCTCCCCGCCGGTCTGCCGCGTTCCGAGAGATGCATCCACAGGTGCGGGCCTCCATGAGCAAGGATCGAAGCGGGCCAGGATCACGGCTCCCGATCGACGGGAATCACGACGGCCTCTTCCGGTAGTCGCCACGGCTGAAATATTTCTCCAGCCAGACATAAGCGACGATGAAGAAATACCGGCTCCCCATCTCCCGGATCTTGAGCTTAGCGACGCCGCTGCGCCGATTCCGCCATGTGATCGGGATCACCGACCATGAATACCCGCGCACGATCGCCTTGAGGGGAAGC
>CANGGC010000111.1 GCA_947453125.1 Planctomycetaceae bacterium
CCGGCCTCGGTTTCGGCGCTCGAGGCGCCGACGCCGGGCCTCCACGGCATCCATCTCCGCGACATCGCCGCGGCCAATCGGAAGTTCGCCCGAGCCGTCCGCGACGGCACCCCTCAGACGTTTCTCGACACGAGCCCCACGATCCCGGCCCCGCTCCTCGGCCTCGTCCGCGAGACGGCCAGGCAGGCGATCGCGGAGGCGGTCGATGGCTTCGATCCGGCGGTGATCCTCGTCCTCCATGCGGGGATCTTCGCCGATCTGGCAGTCGAGACCGGCGTGCCGGTGGTCGTCCATGTCGGCCAGCACGATCTCACCGCGGCACGGCATGACGAGCGCGTCCACTTCCTGGTATCAGCGGCGCTGGTGTCGGCCGAGGTGGTGATGGCGGCTGACCCGACGACCGAGGCTCTGCTGACGGCCGAATGGCTCGACGCGGCGGCCACGAACATCGGGCCTGTAACCGAGGTCGACGAGCGCTGTGGCCCCTCCCTCGCCGAGGCGGTCAGGCTTGCCGCTCGGCGGCGTGGCGGAAGAGGAGGCGGTCGATCTCCCCTCCCGTGAGAGCCGCCTCGAACGCCTCCCGGTCGCGGTAGACCGCCAGACTCGTCAACTGGACGACCCAGTTGTGAACCAGCGGCGTGATCGTGATCACCGCCTGGCCATGGCGAGAGGCCTCCCAGATCTCGATCGCGGTCCCCATCGACGCCTCGGGAACGAACGCGATGACGAGATCGAACTCGCGGCACATCGCCACGTGACCGTCGAACACCTCCCGAGCACGCTCGAGCAAGTAGCCGACCGAATTGGCATGGCCGGCATGCGGGTCGTAGACTTCCGCCTCGGGCCAGCGCCGCTGCACGACGTCGCGCAGGCCGGCCCGGTAGTTTTGATCATGGACCAGCGCCGCCACGTGCGAGCCCTGCATGATCCCAGCGAGGAACACTCTCATGGCAACCTCCAAGCCCTCCCGTCCGGTCAAGTCCAAGAGCACCGCCGCCAGTGTACGACAGCCTGCGGGGGGCGCCGTGCCGACGCCCGATCTGGCCGCAGCTCGGAAGCTCGTCCTCGATCTCCTTGCGATTCCCGGCGTCTCCGGTGACGAGAAGGCGATCGCCGAGCGGATCGTCCACCATCTCAAGGCCGCCGGCTGCCCCGCTTCCGCCATCCACTTCGACAACGCCCACACGAAAACGCCCATCAAGGGGAACGTCGGCAACCTCATCGTCAAGCTCCCCGGCACGGTGCCCGGGCCGCGCCGGCTGTTCATGGCCCACATGGACACGGTGCCGGTGTGCGTCGGGGCCAAGCCGGTGGTCGCCGGGAGGTACGTGAAGAGCGCCGACCCGACCACGGGCCTCGGCGCCGACGACCGTGGCGGAATCGGCGTCGTGCTGACGACGGCGCTCGAGGTGTTGCGGCGTGGTCTTCCCTGTCCGCCGCTGACATTCCTGTTCGGGATCCAGGAAGAAGTGGGCCTCTATGGGGCCCGATACGTCTCCGCCGCTGACCTCGGCAAGCCGGGGCTGGCCTTCAATTTCGACGGCGGCGCCGTCGAGAAGATCACCGTCGGCGCCACCGGCGGCTACCGGATGGATGTCGCGATCGAGGGGATGCCGAGCCATGCCGGCGTCGCTCCGGAGAAGGGGATCTCGGCGATCGCGATCGCGGCGCTGGCCGTCGCCGACCTCGTCGAGCATGGCTGGCACGGCCTGATCGAGAAGGAGGGGAAGCGGGGGACGAGCAATGTCGGCGTCATCCATTCCGGGGCCGCCACGAATGTCGTCGCCGAGTCGGCCCATCTCCGCGTCGAGGCCCGCAGCCACGATTCCGCTTTCCGGAAGAAGATCGTCAAGGCGATCGAGACGGCCTTCAAGGACGCGGCGAAGCGGGTGAAGAACGCCGCGGGCAAGTGCGGCAAGGTGGTCTGCGACGGCCATCTCGACTACGAGGCTTTCCGCCTCGGCGATGACGAACCGTGCGTGGTGGCAGCGATTGAAGCGGTCCGAGCCGTCGGCCTGAAGCCGCGGACGGAGGTTTCCAACGGTGGCCTCGACGCCAACTGGATGGCAGTCAACGGCGTGCCGACGGTGACCCTCGGCTGTGGCCAGATGGAGATCCACACGACGAAGGAGCAACTCGATCTCGAGGCCTACGAGACGGCCTGCACGGTGGCGCTGCGACTGGCCGTTGGGGGGTGAGCATGGCCTCATCACCGGGGAGACGCTGGGGGACGGTCGGCCTCCTCGCCGCCACAACGTTCCTCGTTTTCATGCCGTCGCTCAGCGGCGACTTCGTCTACGACTCGCGGCTCCAGGTTCTCACCGATCCTTTTCTCCACGATGCCGCCAACTGGCCAGCCGTGCTCAGCGGCCGCGTCCTCGGCATGGACGTCCTCGACTTCAACCGACCGGCGGTGCTCGCCTCGCTCATGCTCGACGCCGCGATCTGGGGGAAAAGTCCCTTTGGCTACCACCTCACGAGCGTCCTCCTCCACGTGCTCAACGTGGTGCTCGTCTGGCTGCTCCTCGATCGACTCCTCGTCGGTCGGACCGGGGCCTCGGGCCGCGACTCCGGGCTGCTCACGCCGGCGGTCATCGGAGCGCTCGTCTTCGCCCTCCATCCGATCGTCACCGAGACGGTCTGCGAGCCGAGCTACCGGGAGGATCTCCTCGTCGCCTCCTTCACCCTCGCTGCGCTGATCATCGCGCTGGCAATCGCGCCGAGCCGCGCCCCGGGGCAAGCCCTCGACGCTACGGCGGAATCAGCATCCGGCACTGCTTGGCGGGTGGCGGCCTGTGTGGGCTGCGCCCTGTTGGCCATCGCGAGCAAGGAATCGGGAGTGGTACTGCCCCCGCTCCTTTTGGTCGCCTGGGGGCTCTTCGGCCGGAACGAGCCGCGGCGATTCTGGGGGCTGGCGATCGGCGGCACGGCGCTTGTCGTGGTGGCGTTCCTTGCCGCCCGATTCCTCCTCGAGCCGGCGGAATCGAGGATTTTCGGCAAGCCGATCCCCCTCGGCGGATCGCTCCGAGCGGCGCTGGCGATTCAACCGCGGATCCTCGCCCTCGACGCCCAGCTCATCCTCTGGCCCTTCAACCAAAGCGCCGACTATCAACTCTCGTCGCTCGATCACCTCCCCCTCCCCCGCTCGATCCTCATCCTCGCGCTGCTGACCGCGGCGCTCGTTTGGGGGGCCCGGCACGATCGGCGGATCGGGCTCGCTGCCGCGGTGATCGTCCTCTCGATCCTCCCCGTGGCCAATCTCTGGCCGATCTTCCAGCCAGCAGCCGACCGCTATCTCTATTTGCCTTTGGTCGGCGTGGCGCTCATCGTCTCAAGCGTGCTCGACAGGCCGTCGTGGCCGGAAGGGTCGCCGGCTCGCCGTCGGGCGGTGGTGGCCGCCATGGCCACCGTCGCGCTCCTCGGCGGGGCGTGCATCAGGCGCGAGGCCGTCTGGCACGATCCAGTCGCGCTCTGGCAAGACACGCTCCGCAAGGCGCCAACCTCGTTCACGGCCGCGTGGGGGCTCGGCGAAGCGCTGTTTGACGCCGGGAGGCCAACGGAGGCGGAACGGTTGGCCCGCGAAGCGGTGAAACTCTCCGGCGGCGAGGACGGAGGCGCCTGGGCGACCCTGGCGGTGATCGTCGCCGATCAAGGGCGGATGGCCGAGGCCCAGAGCCATCTCTCCCGCGCCCTCGCTGCCGATCCACTGCTGGCCGATCCCGACCAACGGGTGGCAGCGCTCGTCATGGAGCGTCCCTGGGCTGAGCGGCTGAAGCGGCTCCTGGCAGCCAAGCCGGCGGCACCGTCCCCCTGATCGCCGGCCGCACGTCGGCCGCGCCGGTTCTCCTCTCCGGGCAACAGTGCTCTTCTCCGCAGACCGCCGTCCCACCCCGCAGGGAAGGAATCTTCGCCATGCTCCGCCGTTGCCCCGGTGCCCTCCTCCTTGTCATGGTCGCCCCGATTGCCATGCTCGCCTCCCCACTCCACGCCGCGCCGCCGAAACCGGTGGCCACCGTCGAAGGGGTGACGGAGTACGTCTTCGACAACGGTGCCCGGCTCGTCCTCTTCCCCGATCCGTCGCGACCGACGATCACGGTCAACATGACGGTGCTTGTCGGTTCACGCCACGAGGGCTACGGCGAGGCAGGGATGGCCCACCTCCTCGAGCACCTCGTCTTCAAGGGGACGCCAACCTTCCCGGAGGTGCCGAAGGCGCTGCGTGACCATGGCGCCAGCTTCAACGGCACGACGAACGTCGACCGCACGAACTACTTCGAGACCCTCCCCGCCACCGACGAGAACCTCGACTTCGCTATCCACCTCGAGTGCGACCGACTCGTCAACAGCTTCATCAAGCGGGAGGATCTCCTCTCGGAGTTCAGCGTCGTCCGCAACGAGTTCGAACGCGGCGAGAACAGCCCCGAGCGAGTCCTCTCGCAGCGCGTCCAGGCGGCGGCCTATGAATGGCACAACTACGGCAAGTCGACGATCGGCAACCGTTCCGACATCGAGCGGGTGCCGATCGAGAATCTCCGCGACTTCTACGAGCGTTTCTACCAACCCGACAACGTCGTGCTGATCGTGACGGGGAAGTTCGAGCCGGCCAAGGCGATTGAACTGGCGACGAAATACCTCGGCTCGATCCCGAAGCCGACGCGGCGGCTGAATGCCACGTACACCGAGGAGCCGGCCCAGGATGGCGAGCGGAGGGTGATCCTCCGCCGGGTCGGGAAGGTCGGCGCGGTGATGGCAGCCTATCACATGCCCGCGTCGGCCCATGCCGACTGGGCACCCCTCTCGATGCTCGCGAGCATCCTCTCGGAGGACAAGATCGGGAGGCTCGAGAAGCATCTCGTCGAGCCCGGCATCGCCACGAGCGCCACAGCCTTTGCCGACGACGCCCACGACCCCGGGCTGTTCTCCTTCATGGCCCAGCCGGCGGAGGGGAAGCTCGACGAGACGGAGGCCGTCCTCCTCGGAATCGCCGACGACGTGGAAGAGACGCCGTTCACGGCCGAGGAACTCGAGCGGGCGAAGGTCAGGGCGAAGCGCGGCTACGACAACGCCATCGCCAATGCCGCCTCGATGGCCCAGTCGCTCTCGTCGGCAACGGCCCTGGGGGACTGGAGGCTGTGGTTTCTCCAGCGTGACCGGATCGCCGCGACGACCGTCGACGACGTCAACCGGGTAGCGAAAACCTACTTCCCCCCCCACAACCGGACGGTGGGCATTTTCATCCCCGCCGACGCCCCCCAGCGGCTCGCCGTGCCGGCGGTCGAGTCGATCGCCGATCTCGTCAAGGATTACAAGGGGGGTGCTGCGGTCGAGGCGGGGGAGGAGTTCGACCCCAGCCCGGAGAACATCGAGGCCCGCACGCGCGTCATCGACCTCGACGGCGTGAAGGTGGCGCTGCTCCAGAAGAAAAACCGGGGCGAAACCGTCACCTTCTCCCTCACCCTCCACTACGGCAACGAGAAGTCACTGGCCGGGCTCACCTCGGCCAGCGGCATCCTTCCGTCGATGCTCATGGCGGGAACGAGCAAGTACGACCGCCAGCAACTCCGGCAGAAGTTCGACGAACTCGGCGTCCGGATCGGGGGTGGCGGTCGCCGCGGCGGGCGTGGCGGCGGCGGCGGCGGCGGTGCCGGGGTGCTGTCGTTCGGCATGGAGGCGAAGCGGGCGACGCTGCCGGAGGCGATCCGGCTCCTCGGCGAGGTTCTCCGCGCCCCCTCCTTCCCGGCCGACGAGCTCGAGCAGATGCGAGCCCAGTCGCTCGCAGGGCTGGCCCAGATGCAGACCGAGCCGCAGATGCTCGCCGGCGTCGCCCTCGGCCGCGCCCTCTCTGACTACGCCAAAGGTGACGTGCGGTATGCCCGCACCGTCGAGGAGAACATCGCTGACCTCAAGGCCGTCTCGCTCGAGGAAGTGAAGACGCTGTGGCGTGACCAACTCTCCGCCGCCACCGGCGAGGTGGCGATCGTCGGCGACTTCGACCCCGATGCGGCCGTCGCGGAGGTCCGTGCGGCGCTCGCCGGCTGGAAGAACACGACGCCCTACGAACGGATCGAGCGGACCGTGAAGGCGGACCTGACGGGTGCCAAGGATGACATCCTCACGCCCGACAAGGCCAATGCCGTGTTCACCGCCGGGCTCGCCTTCCCCCTCGACGACGATTCGCCCGACGAGGTCGCCCTCGAGATCGGGAATTTCATCCTCGGCGGCGGCGCGCTCTCCAGCCGCCTCGGCGACCGGATCCGGCAGAAGGAGGGGCTCTCCTACGGCGTGACGTCGTCGGTCTCGGTCCCCTCCCGTGGCGATGATGCCCGGTTCACGATCAACGCAATCACCAATCCCGCCAACATCGACGCGGTCGAGACCGCGGCGCTCGAGGAACTGAAGCGGTTCCTCCAGTCGGGCCCCAGCGAACAGGAATTGTCCGACGCGAAAACGGCCTGGCTCGAGGCCCGCAAGACGGGCCGCTCGTCCGACGGCTCCATTGCCGGCCAGCTCGCCGCGAACCTCGATCTCGGCCGAACTTTTGCCCGCGTGGCGGAGGACGAAAAGCGGGTGGAGGCCCTGACACCGCAGCAGGTGCAGGATGCCTTCCGCCGCCACATCGATCCCGACAAGCTGATCATCATCCGCGCCGGTGACTTCAAGAAGTGATGGCCCCTGTCGCGTCCTTTCCGGCAGGCCCCGGCATCGCCCTGGCCCGGTTGGCCGCCGGCGCTCTCGCTTGCCTGCTCGTCGTCCTCCACATCGGCGCTGCCCGGGCCGAGGGAGATCTTGCCCTCCGCGCGACGCTCGACGAAGTCCGAGTCAGGCATGACGTCCCGGCGCTCTGGGGGGGGCGATTTCACGCCGACGGCCGTCGGGTGTTCGCGGTGAGTGGCGTCCGGAAACATGGCGAAGTCGATCCTGCCCGCCTCGACGATCTCGTTCACATCGGATCGTGCACCAAGGCGATGACGGCGGTGATGGTCGCCCGAGGGTGTTCCCGGGAGACGCTCAGCTTCGACACCACGCTTGCCGATCTGTTCCCTTCCGTAGGCCTGGGCGATGGTGAGACGCTCGCCACGTCGACGTGGGGCGCGGTGACCGTCGACGAACTGCTCCGGCACACGAGTGGCGCCCCGGCCAATCCCGATTGGTGGGCGCTCGATCGCGATCATCCCGGCGACCCGGTCGCGGCGCGGCGCGCGCTCCTCGAATGGCTGCTCGCCCAGGATCGCCCTGCCGAGCCCGGCTTTCTCTACTCGAATGTCGGCTATGCCCTCCTCGGCCACATCGTTGAATCGATCGAGGGGAAGCCGTGGGAAAC
>CANGGC010000112.1 GCA_947453125.1 Planctomycetaceae bacterium
ACCGCTCTTTGATCGAGGAGGGCGACCTTCACCCCGCGCCGCGATCCCCCCAGCCGCTCGGCGAGCTCGCTGCCGGTGACGACGAGCCCGTCAGGGCCGAGCTTGGCAGCGCCGCAGGCCTGATCGAGCCCCTGCGCGTCAAGGAGCCGAATCGTCCCCAGGCCGCGCTGATCCCAGAAGAGGAGCTTTTGGCGCGGGCCCGCGGATGAGCCGTTCCCCGTGGCGACCTCGAGTTCCATCCGGACATGGTGCGGCGTCGGCGGCTCGGCCACGAGGAGCAGCCCGGTCATCCTCGGCTCGATAACGAGCCAGTGCGGGGCCGACTCCTCCCTGCCGACTTCGATCGCCACCCGTTTGCCGAAGCGGGCGACCGCCACGATTCGATAATGCTCGAGCCGCGCCGCGATCTCGGTGGGGGGCGGGGCGATGGCCAGCGGGCGGCAGGTGCCCTGGGGGAAGCGGGCGGCGACGATCCGGGCTCCGCAAAGCCCCGCGATCCCGCGGCGCATCGTCTCGACTTCGGGGAGTTCGGGCACGGGAGGCTCCTCGCGGCGGGGCTGCCGCAACGCACCAGCGGCGGTGGATGGTAGCACCTGCCGGTGCGGCTACAATTGGTGGCTTGCGTCGCCAGCGGCCCTCCGGCGACGCCGTTGGATCGTTCCCGCTGCCCTGCGCTTCCCACCGGAGCCTCCGCCGATGCCTACCCCACTCTCCCCTCCGCTTCCTGCCGGTGGCATCTCGCAGGTTCCCGACGCCCACGGCCGGTTTGGCCGGTTCGGTGGCCGCTACGTCCCCGAGACGCTCTCCGCCGCGCTCGATCAGCTCCAGGCGGCCTACGACGAGGCCCGGGCCGATCCGGCCTTCCAGGCCGAGCTTGATCAGCTCCTCGCCGCCTTCGTCGGCCGCCCCACCCCCCTCCTCTTCGCCAAGCGGCTCACGGAATACGCCGGCGGCGCCCAGATCTGGTTCAAGCGGGAGGATTTGAGCCACACCGGCGCCCACAAGATCAACAACACGCTCGGGCAGGGATTGCTGGCGATGCGGATGGGCAAGAAGCGGATCATTGCCGAGACCGGCGCCGGCCAGCACGGCGTCGCCACCGCCACGGCCTGTGCCCGCTTCGGCCTCGACTGCGTCGTCTACATGGGCTCGGAGGACGTCCGTCGGCAGGAGCCGAATGTCCGCAGCATGCGGATGATGGGGGCGGAGGTCCGGCCTGTGGAGAGCGGCTCACGCACGCTCCGCGACGCGATCAACGAGGCGATGCGCGACTGGATGGGCTCGGTGGAGACAACCCACTACATCATCGGCTCGGTCGTCGGGCCCCACCCGTTCCCGCGGATCGTCCGCGATTTTCAGTCGGTGATCGGCAAGGAGACACTTCTTTTCTGCAAGAAGGAGCTCGGCCGCGATCCCGACTGCGTCGTCGCCTGCGTCGGGGGGGGGAGCAACGCCGCCGGTATGTTTTATCCTCTGGTCGAGCACAAGGGGATCCGCCTCGTCGGCGTCGAGGCAGGCGGCAGGTCACCCAAGCCTGGCGACCATGCCGCGAGCCTCTCCTACGGCAATGCCGGCATCCTTCATGGGAGCCTCTCCTACGTGCTCCAGGATCCCGACGGCCAGACGGCGGACGTCCATTCGGTGTCGGCGGGGCTCGACTATCCCGGCGTCGGCCCCGAGCATGCCTGGTGGCACGACACGAAGCGCGTCGAATACACGAGCGTCACCGATGCCGAGGCCCTCGACGCCTTCGATCTCGTCGCCCGGCGTGAGGGGATCCTCCCCGCGCTCGAGACATCGCATGCTCTCGCCTGGGCGGTGAAGGAGGCTGCCCGCCGGCCGAAGGAGGAGGTGATCGTCGTCTGCATGTCTGGCCGCGGTGACAAGGACGCGGCGGAGATTGCACGGCTGCGATCCATCGAGAAGGGAGGGGCCCACGCATGACCAGCCACCACGATTCGAAAGGCCCGTCCTCCGGGCCACTCGCCAAGACGTTCGCGGCTCTCGCCAAGGACGGCCGCAAGGCCCTCGCCCCCTTCGTGACTGCCGGCGACCCTGATCTCGACACGACGCTCGCTGTTCTCGAAGCGCTCGACCGGGCCGGGGCGGCGGTGTGCGAGCTCGGTGTGCCCTACAGCGATCCGATTGCCGATGGGCCGGTCATCCAAGACTCCTACACGCGGGCCCTCGCCGCGGGATTCACGCTCGAGAAGTTTTTCGAGATGGTGCGGAAGGCGACGGGCCGGGTGAAGATGCCGATCCTGGCGATGGTGAGCTATTCGATCATCTACCGGCGCGGGATCGATCGCTTCGTCGACGACGCCGCGGCAGCGGGGCTTGCGGGGCTTGTCGTCCCCGATCTTCCCCTCGAGGAGTCGGACGTTCTCGACGCCACCTGCAAGGGGGCGAATCTGGCGCTCGTGCGCCTCGTGACGCCGACGACGCCGCCGGAGCGGGCTGCCGAGATCGCCCGTCGTTCGACCGGCTTCCTCTACTGCGTGAGTGTCGCCGGCGTGACGGGGGCCCGGACGGACCTCCCCGAGGGGCTCGTCGAGCGGGTGAAGTGGCTGCAGACGAAGACCGACGTGCCGGTGCTCGTCGGCTTCGGCGTCAGCACGCCGGAGCAGGTGAAACTCCTGTCGGGTGTGGCCGACGGCGCGATCGTCGGCTCGGCGCTTGTTCGCCGCGTCGGTGAACTCGCGGCGGAGGGCCCGGAAGGGGTCGCCAAGGGGGTGGAGAGCTACATTGCCGACCTCGTGAACGCGGCGAGATAACGGCCGCGGGAGCCTCGCCATCTTGGGGCTTCCCTCACGATCGACGCCCGGGCCAGCCCACTGCGTCACGGCGCAAGATAGCGATTGGGAACGTTCGCAAGGGGCGGGACGGCCCGCCGCGAGGCCTCGAGCAGCACTCGTACGTTGGCGTAAGAATCCTCCTCGGTGCGCTGCATCTGCCGCAGGAGACCGAGCTGGGCGTACGAAATCGGCGTGACGTCGAAGCAGGTTGTCTCCCACGCGAAGCCCCTGCCCCACACGATCCCCGGCAGGAGAATGTCGGTGCGGGCTCCGGCGTCGAGGAGGACTTTCATAACGGGCGCTGAGCGGTTGGCGTTGGAATTGACGGTGTGGAAGAGGGGCGTGTGGCCGTTCATGCCATGCTCGTCGACCGCGGCCCGGGCGTTCACATCGGCGCCGAGTTCGATGAGTTTTCTCGCCACGGCCAGATGGCCATATTCGGCGGCGACGTGGAGCAGTGTCGCCCCGGAGAGCGGCGTGAAGGTTGAGGCAAGCGACGTTCGGTGCTCAAGCAGCGTCGGATCGGCGTTGACGGCGGCCTCGAGCGCTTCCGGATCGTCGAGGAGCACCGGCAAGAGCTTGGGGTCGTCGAGGACGGCCCCGCGGTCGAGGAGGAGGCGTAGGCACTCGGAGAAGCGGTCGGAGCGGAAGTACATCTCGATCAGGGCATTGATCGGTCGTTGGCCGTTCACGGGCTGCGTGACATCGAATCCCGCCGCCAAGACATCCCGAATCCGCTCAGGGGCGTGGATCTCGAAGGCCACGAGGAGTGCTTCAATCGGTGTGGTCATGGGTCCTTCAACGGGGCTTTGGCCAGTGGGAGTCAGCGGCTATCGGATTCCAACGCTTGCCCGTTGCTGCGGGGAAAGCAGCACCCGCACGATCCGGTTGCGATCCCACGACGCGCTCGAGGCGGCGCCGGCGAAGAGCGCGACGCGCTCAGGCTCGACAAGGAGAAACGGCGTGACGTGGCCGAAGCGGTCGACGTCGGCGCCAGAGCGTGCCGCAAAGAGCCCCTCCGACTTCCAGGCGAGGCCGTCGGGGCTCGTGGCGAGCCGGGTTCCCTCCCGCGATTCGGAGGTCATGACGAGCGTGTCGCCGATCCGGACGACGTGGACGCCTCCGGCATCTTCCCCGAAGACAGGCTCGGCCTGCGGGCGGGTCCAGGTCAGGCCGTCGATCGACTCGGCGTATCCGACGGCCCGAACCGAGCGATCGGACTTCGGCACGCCTGCCGCCGGAGCGCCCACCGGCAAGTCGCGCCGGCCGTCGTACCACATCCGGAAGCGGCCGGTTTCATAAAGGACACTCGGCCTGCCGACGAGGAGCGAATCCCAGGCGCCGTCGGCGCCGGGGCGGAACACCGTCCCCTGCTCTTGCCAGGTGACCCCATCGGCAGAGGTCGCCAGCGCGATCTCGTCGCGGACATCGACCGGCGCCCGGGTGTAGTACAGGAAGTAAGTGTCGCCCACCTTCACGACCGACGGATCGTTGACATGGTTGGCGCTGCCGTGGTCGAGAGCCACCCCCTTCTGCTCCCACGCGAGGCCGTCGGCCGACTCGGCAAGCAGGATCCGGTCGTGGCCATCGCGCCCTTGGGCCCCGTACCACATCCGGTAGATGCCGTCCTCGATAAAGATTTCCGGTGCATACGCATTCCCGCCCCCGTGCGGCGCGGCCTGGAGGTCGCCGGTCGGATCGAGAACGACCTCCGGCGCCGCACCGGCCGCGGGGGTGGCTGCTGTCAGGCACGCCAATCCGGCAAGCAGGAGAAAGCCTCGATGGAGCATCATGAAGTGCCCGGAGATTGTTCGTGAGAGGCGATTGCCGCGGGCAGACCTGAGTCGTCGTGGAGGCGATCGACAACGCGGAGCAATCGCAGATCGGTGTCAAACTTGAAGGCGATCGCCCAGAGGCCGGCAACACAGCCCGCCAGGACTCCAGTCCCCTGGGGGTTTGCGATCGTGGCCACGATCAGCCCCCCCGATGCGAAGCCAGCGCAGATTGACGACGTCTTACAGCGGCCTGCGAGATCGGCGATGGCAGCCCTCCGGCGAACTGGATCCGCTGCGATCTCGGCAAACTCCAGATCGTTGTTTTTGAACAAGGAAGAACTCGCGTTTCTGGGTCGAGAAAGTGAGCGCCACGGGCATCAGAAGAATCCGGTTCGCCGCCGTCGGAGCGCAGCGATTCAGAGATCAAATGAATTTCGATGAGCGAGGATGTAACCGCGGGCGATGCTCATGAAGTCTTCTGCGAAGGCGAAGAATTGGCTGTTCAGCACGTCGATTGCGGCATGCGCCCCTTCGTTGAGATCATCGAGAAGACGATCCTTTGTCTGGTCGTCATCCGTTGGACGCTGATCGATCCCCGCCGCAGCCAACGCTTGTTGGGCCAAGTCTGCCACGAGAACGCATCCAAGCTCGCGAAGGTCGCGGACGGATCGGGCCAGGCGGCTCGAATCCGTGTTGTAAAGCCACTGGAGCCACCCGCCGTTGCATACCTGGCAGTCTATGGTGGTCAGGGTCCGCACGACTTGCTCCGGATGAGACAGGCTGTCGGGGGCTGACGCGGCTTTCTCAGCCAGCAGGCAGGCTACCTCCAGCATCCCTGAATAGGTGTCTTCCATCGCGAGGGCGGCATCCAGCGTCACGGCGAGTCGCGCCGGCCGAGGTTGCTGGGCGTTCTCCTCGGCGACGGGGGATGGCTCAGTGGCAGCTTCGGGGGCCTGGTGGGGGTATGGATCGCTCATGGGAGCTGAACTTTCTTTTGTCCCCGCGGCTCATCTAACCGAGTCGCTGCCGGATCCACTGCGGGTCACGGCGGCCGTCGATGATGGCGACGACAACCAACATGTCTCCCGTCAGCGAGTAGTAGACACAGAATGGAAATCGCTTGGTCAGAGCCCGGTGGTAGCCGAAGGCAAATTCGTGGATGCCTCCGTAATACATGAGCGATTCGATATCGGCGATCAAGCAACTTCGGAAGTAGTCGCCCAGGCCGGGCGACTGTCGTTCGTAGAACCAGTAGCCCTCGGCGAGGTCGGATTCCGCATCGGAGGAGATGCTGATGATCATTGGCCGAGCTTCATGAGGCGGGCCTTGGCGTCGGCCCAGGTCGCCACGGTTGCCCGCCCGTCCTCGAGCCTTCGCGACCGTTCCTCGAGAATGTCGCGATGCCACTCGGGGGATGGCACGTCTCCGGGACGGGCGCAGAGGCTCTGCCAGACGGTTTCCAGAAGCCGTACCTTCTCGGCAACGGACATTGATTCAATCGCCAAGTCGACAGACATGGTTGCCTCCGTGTGATCCGCTTACTGTAACGAGTCGCTTTCTCCAGCACCTGCCCGCGGCTCTTCTGGCGGCCCGACGAGACGCTTGCCCGCGGCAACTTCGCCCCATCACGCCAGGACTTCCCGCACGACATGGCCGTGGACGTCGGTGAGGCGGCGGTCGACGCCGGCGGTGCGGAACGTGAGCCGGGTGTGGTCGATGCCGAGGAGATGGAGAATCGTCGCCTGGAGATCGTGGACGCTGGTCGTGCCGGTGGCGGTTTGATAGCCGAGCTCGTCGCTCTCGCCGTGCGTGGCGCCCGCCTTCACGCCGGCGCCGGCAAGCCAAGTCACGAACGTGCCGCCGTTGTGGTCGCGGCCGTCGCCCCCTTGCGCGAACGGGGTGCGGCCGAACTCGGTCGTCCAGATCACGAGCGTGTCGGAGAGGAGGCCGCGGTCGCGGAGATCGTCAAGGAGGGCGCCGATCGGCTGGTCGACGCTCTTGGCCATCGGCGGAAGCTCACGCGAAATGCTGCCGTGGTTGTCCCAGTTGTCGACCGCCCCCTGCGGGCCGCTCCACACCTGCACGAACCGCGTGCCACGCTCGATCAGCCGCCGGGCGATCAGGCAGCGCTTGCCGAAGTCTGCCGTCTCCTTTTGCTCGATGCCATAGGCGGCGATCGTCGCCGGGGTCTCTCCCGCGATGTCGAAGGTGGCCGGCGCCGAGAGCTGCATCCGGGCGGCGAGCTCGCCGGACGCGATCCGGGCTTCGAGGTGCGTGTCGAGGGGGCGGGCGGCGGCATGACGGCGATTGAGCCGGCTGATTGCGGCGAGCGTATCGCGATCGGCATCGCCCCGTGCAAACGGGAAGGCCTCTGAGGCGAAAATGTCGGGGATCGGCTCGGGGCGGCCGAGATCGACGACGGTTCCCTGATGGCGGGCCGGCAAAAAGCCCGCTGAAAAGTTCCCTTTTTGGTTGTAGGGGAGGCCACGCGGGTCGGGGAGGACGACAAACTCGGGAAGGTTGTCGACGATCCGCCCCAGGCCATACGACACCCAGGCGCCGAGACAGGGAAACCCGGGAAGCATGAACCCGGTGTTCATCATGTAGCTCGCCGGTCCATGGACGTTCGTCGTCGTCTTCATCGCCATCAGGAACGCCATCCGATCGACGCGTTCGGCGTGACAGGGGAACATGCTGCTCACCCATCGCCCTGTCTCGCCATGCTGGGCAAACGGAAACGGGCTCT
>CANGGC010000113.1 GCA_947453125.1 Planctomycetaceae bacterium
GACCAGTGGGGCTCGAAGTAGCCCCCCATCCAGTTGAGGAACTCAGGGCCACCCTTCTCCTTGGGCACTTCCACCGCGTAGTGGAGGCAGGCGATGCCGACGCCCCGCTTCGCCAGCGCGTCGACCATCACCAGCCGGTTGCTCTGGAGGACGGGATGGCCGCCGCCGCCGTCGGCGAAGAAGAAGATTCCGTCGGCGTTATCAAAGGCGGTCGGATCGGCCGGCCAACCGTGGTCATAGGCGGCCGTGACGAGCTTGCCGCCGCTCGAATCGAGGCACTTCTCCAGGAGCTTCACGCCGGCACGGAACTCATGCTCGCCGGGGCCGTGGCTGGCATTGCCGGCCACGAGGACGAGCTTCTTGCGACCGTCAGCGAGCTTGGTGCGCTTGAGGTGAATGTCCTTGAACTGAACCACCATCGGCGGGCCGGCGTGGAGTTGGAGGGCGAGGACCCCCTTCTCGGTGCGCTTCCCCTCCTGCTCGTCGATCGTCTCCGACATCAGCGTGCCGTTGATGAAGTGGGAGAGCTTCGGCCCCTTGGCGACGAGGTGGTAGTCGTTCCACTCGCCCGGCTTGATGAGCTTCTGGAGCTCATCCTTGTTGCCGATCTCCTCGACCTTCTTCGTCCCATCAGCGGCAATCGTGACCCGCTGGCCGCGCTCGGCGAGAATCCCGCGGCCCCGTTCCTCGTAATTGATCCCGGAGTAGGTCGGGGTCGAATCGATGTCGGCCTGATAGCCGCCGACGACGAAATCACCATGATCGTGGCTGCGGTACTGGATGCCGCTGTTGCCCCCCTCGATCTTGTACTTGATCTTGAGCTCGAAGTCGTCGAGCGTGCCCTGCCGCCAGATGAGGAAGGTGTTGCCGTTGGTCGGCTTCTCGGGCGTCGTCGTGCCGACGATCGCGCCGTCCTTGACCGTCCAGAAGTCCTTCCCCTCCCAGCCCTCGAGCGAGGTGCCGTTGAAGATCGGCGTGAAGCCGGCATCGGCCTCGGCGGCGACGCCGCTGCCAGAGAAGGAAAGGGCGGCAACGAAGCCAGCCACCAGAAGCCATCCACCAGTCAAACGTGCTGCGCGCACCGGTCACCTCCGCATGGGGTCAACGGAGGCGCCGTCCGTCCGTCGGCCGGTCACCCCCGGCGGACAGTATGCCACGTTTGCCCCGGCCGGACACGCCGGGCCGAGGAGTGGGAGGAGCGGGGGAGAGGACCGGGGCCAGCGGGCGGGCTTTGCGATCAGCCCCCGGCCGGCTGCGGCGTCCGCCCCGCGGGACGGAGGCGATTGGTGTCGAAGGAGCTGCGGTCGAGCCCCATCATGTCGAGGAACGTGTCGATCCCGACGACGCGGATGCCGAGGCGCTTGGCTTCTTTGAGCATTCGCTCGCGGCGCGTTTCGTCGGCGGGACGCCAGCCGGCCGGCTTCTCACCAGCCACGATCCGCGGCGGGCCGGCGTCGACCAGGAGCGTCGTCGACGGGGTCACCGACGGCTCGACGCGTCCACCGCTCCGCTCCACGAGCCGGGCGAGGTCGTCGGTGTCCTGACCGCCATCCCGATCGACCTGCACATAGCCGATGAACACCGCCTCGAAGCCCTGACCGGGGCTCCACAGGCTCGTTGCCACGCCGTCGCCGGCGAGGATCGGATCGCGTGTCGACTGGTGGCGGACGCGGGCCCGGGCGACGTTCGGTCCCTCGATCGCCTGGATCTCGACCACGGCCTTCTTGGCGCCGATCTGCGGACGCGGGTCGTTGGGGTTGTAGATGTTGAAGACGGTGCCGGTGCGCAGGCCCTGCGTCGATGTGACATCGAGGAGCAGCGTCCCCTCGACCTCGTTGACGGACACCACCTGCCCGTCGAAGCCGTCGATCCGGTCATCCTTCGGCGTCGCGGCGAGGACCATGTCCTGGAGGCCCTTGTCGGCCACGCGGAGGTCGGCCAGGATCTCGTTTTGGCGGGCGATCATCCCCTCGCGCTTGCGGAGTTCGTCGTAGAGCTGGGTCACCTGCCCCTCCGCCTTGGCAGCCTTGTACTTCGCCTGCTGATCGACGGCGACCAGCGGCTCCCCCTTGGCGATCTCCTCGACGAGGAGCTTCATCCGGTCGGACGCCTCGTTCGCCTTCTTAAGATCGGCCTGGAGCCGCGCGGTCAATTCCTCGTACTGCTCACGCCCCTTGTTGAACTCTGCCCGCTCGGCTTCCGCATCGGCTTCCTGCTTCTTGAGCAACTGCTCGAGCTCGTTTTGCCGGTTGCGGGAATCGGCGAGGGCCTGATCCTTGCCCGTCTCCATCGCCAACTTCTCGGCCTGGAGCGTCTTGAGCGCCTCGTCCTTGCTCTTGACGGCGCCGAGCAGCCAGTCGGAGAGCTTGAGATAGGCCTTTTGGTCGTCGCGGAAATCGCCGTACTTCTTCTCGAAGGCCTCGTTCGTCTCCGTCTCGACGTCGGCGACGGCCTTGTCCTCGGGGAAGCCAAGGATGCCGAGGAGCTTGCCGCGATCCTCGGCCACCTTTTGCATCTCCTGCTTCGCCTTGGCGGAATCGGCGTTGGCCGCCGTCATCGCCGTATCGGCGTCAGACGCCTTTTTGAAGAACAGGTACGTCGTCACCGCGAGGATGAACGTGAGCATCACGAACACGATCAGCGCGATCGTCAGGCCCTGTTGGGCACTGGCGCGGTTGGCGGCCATCTGCTTGCTTCCCCGGGGGCTCAGCCGACCCTCATGGTCGGCCGGTGGACACGTCTCTGGGGCTATCGACGCGGCAGCGGGCCGGCGTCCACAGTCCCAAGGATTGTACGGGTCGTACCGGCCGCGGGGTCTGTCAGGCCCGCGCGGATGGGGTAACAAGCCCCTTCCAGGCGATCGACCGGCCTTCCGCCGCCATCCGCCCCATCACCGCCAGCCCCGTGGCCCGGAGGAGCCGCCGCCCGGAGAGCGTCGTTCGAGTGCCGTTTTCGTCGCGGTCGGCCAGGCCGGAACGGATCGTGCCGAGAAAGGCATCGATGCCCGCTTGATACATCGTCCCCGCATCCCCCGGACTGCAGCGGTCGGCCTGCCAAGGAGTTTTCCCAGCTTCCTCGACGGCTCCGCCGAGGAGATCGGCCCGCCCGCGGCTGCCGATCACGGTCTCGGCGGTGCCCGTGCCGGGCTTCGCCGAGCGCCGGCAGGAGGCGTCGAGGACGACCCCGGAAGCAAAGCGGTAGCGAACCCGGACGGCCTCCGGCACGTCGCCGCCGTGCCCTGCCGCCGGAGCCTCGCTCTGCCCCACCCGCTCGACGGCCACCGGCTCGTCGTTGCCGAGGAGCCACAGCGCCCGGTCGAGGGCATGGACATGGTGCTCGAGAAAAGAGCCGCCGGAACGACTCGCGTAGGAGATCCAGTTGCGTTCGAGCTGCTCCGCCGCGGAGGCCGTCGCCGGAAGCGGCTTCCACCAGGGGAGGCCGCCGTCGTGATGGAGGGAGATGGAGCGAATCGTCCCCACCGCCCCGTCGAGAACCCGCTCCATCGTGCTGACCGTCGGGGAAGAAAAGCGACTGCACAACCCGGAGGCGACGACGAGCCCGTTGGCCTCCGCCGCATCCAAGCCCGCGGCAAACCGGGAGAGCCCGGCGGGATCGATGGCGGCGGGCGTCTCACACCAGACATGGAGCCCGGCGGCCACCGCGGCCTCGAGATGAGCCGGGCGGGTCGACGGCGGACCGGCGAGAATCACCACATCGATCCCTCCTCCGATGAGGTCGAGGGCCGCCCCGGGCCCGACATATCGCTGCTCGGGGGGCGCCTGAAAGCGGTCGCCGAGGGCCCGCTCGAGGACCGACGCACTCGACGCCACCTGATCCTCGAAAAGATCAGCCAGCGCCACGACGCGGACGGCCGGATCAGCGATCGCCGCTTGGATGACAGCCCCGGTGCCACGCCCGCCGCAGCCGATGACGCCAACCCGCAGTGTTCTTCCCCCGGCGCCCACGGCCGCGAGGCTCCGCTCCGACAGCCCTGCCAGCACAAGTGACGCGGCGGGTAGCACACACGCCCCGGCAATGAGGGAACGACGGGACAACGCTGACGCGCGAGAGGGCGTGGACATGCGGTGGGCTCCGGAAAAGGGGGGGCACGAATCGACGTGTCGCCGGTCGACACTGTAGCAGTCGGCAGAGGAACTCATCCACGACCCTCTCCCGCCGACGAACTAGTCTTTCCAGCGGGCGAGGAACTTCATCAGCGGCTGCTCGAGCTCGTGCGGCTCGACGCCGAACGCGGCGACGAAATCCTGGAGACGCTCCTCCGGGCCGTCGGGCGCGAGGGGCGACTTGGCACCGATCGCGGTGATGTAGTCGACGAGCGCTGCTTTGCGGGTCTGGGCGAGGAAAGCCGTCAGCGCCCAGGCCCGGGCGTAGGCGTCGATCGCCCCCTCCGTCGCCCGGAACGGCTCGTCGCCGCGGACGATTTCGTCGAGGACACCGGGGCGGTAGCTGGTTAGGAATGTCTCGAGACGGGGGCGGTTGACCCCGCCGATCCGCTTCCAACCGCGTCCCCCCGGATCGGGCGTTTCGAAAAAGGTGGCCACCCCCTCGCTGAGCCACACCGGCACCGGCGCGAGCCTCCGGTGCATCCGGCAGTTGAAGGCCATCTGGTGGCTCGCCTCATGGACAAGCGTCGAGACGAGCCCGGCCGCCTCGGGGCTGGCGAGGATCTCGAGCCCCGCGCGGCCGGCCGACGTCGCCGGTCGGCGGGCGAGTTGGTCGCTGCCGGTGAGATCGAACGTCGTTACCCGGTTGGTGAGAAGATTGTAGTAACCCACCACCCGGTCGGCCGCGGCGCCGAGATCGCGGGCGGCGTGCGCCTCGTAGCGTTCGCGGTCGGAGAAGATCACGATCACGAGTGGCCGGCGCGGTGCCTCCACCTCGACGCCCGCCTTGCGCCAGTAGTTGATGAAGGCATCGTGGAGCTTTTCGAACAGCGCGCCACACCACTGGGCGTAGGCCCGCGAGGTGTCGAAACAGATCACGTAATGGCGCGTGACGAGGAGATCGAAGCCCTCGGGGAGCTTGGCAAGGATCCGCTTCCCCTCCTCACGGGGCGTGGTGGGGCTCGACGGCGCGTCGACCGATCGGCGCGAACGGATCTCGTTCCCCTGGAGGAGCTCCAGCCGCTGGTCATCGAGCTCGAGGAGCATCGCGCCGTCGGCCGCCTCGATCACGACCGTTCCCTCGAGCGCCCGTTCCCCCTCGTCTCCGCGGACGACCACGGCCACTCGCTCGGCCGCCGCGGTGACCTCCTCGACCACTGGGGGAGACGCGGCCCCGCGGGCAAGGGCTATTCCCCACGCGGCGGCGAGGGCCGCGCAGACCAACCGCAGGCTCAGAGGAGCGATTCGGTGCATGGCAATTCCGAGCGTGGCGACGGGGGATCCCCATGCCCTCCATGCGACCAGTTCGCAGCCCCAGGGGGAAGGCCAACCGCACGCCTCCCCCTT
This sequence comes from Planctomycetaceae bacterium, assembly GCA_947453125.1. Taxonomy (GTDB): domain Bacteria; phylum Planctomycetota; class Planctomycetia; order Pirellulales; family UBA1268; genus QWOP01. The sequence goes on from CANGGC010000113.1 coordinate 5,472, forward strand.
GCCTCGGCCACAAGCCCCGCCGAAGGGCGCGAAGTGGCCTTGGCGGCGCCCCTACCGGGCCGCTAACGTCCCGCCCCTCCAGCCGCTCCCAGCCCGGCCCTTCCACCCCACTCCGATCCTATGGCCGCGACCATCCCCAGCCTGCCACCAGCCTCCCGGCCCCGGCGCTCGACCGGGGCCGCGACGGTGCTGGCCTGCCTTCTCGTGGCCCTGCTCGTCGCGCCGGGCTGCGCCGGCTGGCGTCCGTGGCGCAATCGTGAGAAGGAAGCACGGCTTGCGGAGAAGTACGGACCGACGGCAAAGCAGCGGATCGAGACGCTCGGGGAGCAGTCCAAGAAGGCGAAGGGGGGGAGCGGCGGCGATCAGGTGACCTTCACCCGCGACCTCATGCGGCAGGTCCTCGAAGAGCACGATCCACGCGTCCGCTGCGAGATCCTGCAAACGGCGGCCGATTTCGACACGCCGGCGGCCGTGGCGATCTGCAAAGGCGCTCTCCAGGATCCCGACGAACGCGTGCGGACGACCGCCTGCGAGGTCTGGGGGAAGCGGGGAGGCGCCGAAGCCGTTCAGCTCCTCTCACAACGATTCCAGACCGACGAAGAACTCGATGTCCGGCTCCGCGCGCTACGGATGCTCGGCAAACTCGAGGACAAGGACGCCATCCCGGTCCTCGCCAGGGCGCTCGAGGATCCCGATCCGGCGGTGCAGTACCGGGCCGTAGCGGCCCTCAAGCAGGTCAGCGGCCGCGATCTGGGCAACGACGTCAATGCCTGGCGGGCCTGGGCTGCCGACCCGGCCGCCGACCGCAACGACTGGTCGATCGCGGAACAGTTCCGCAAGCTGTTCTGATCAGGCCCTCGGCGGAAGCTCCGTCGACTCTGCGGGCGCTTCAGTGCCCTCGTGCCGCGCGGCCTCACGGCCCGGCCTCCTCTCTTCGCTGACCGGCACGCTCGCCGGTCGCTTCTCCGGCTCCCCTGATCGGCCGCACCGATCGATCCTCGTGTGCCGGACAGTCAAACCGTGCGTTTGATTCCTGGGGGGCAAGCTGCCCGAACCCTCCCGCTGCGGAAGACGGGGTCAACGATCGCGCCGCCGATTCGGCCGATAGCTCATGGCGATCGTTCGCAACCACAGCCTCTCAACCGTCTTGTGCCCCCCCACATGACCTCGCGTCAACCCGCATCACCCGAGCCCGCCGCCCAGCGCCCGTCCCCACGGGCCGACCGGCGGCTCCGCGTTCCCGCGATCCTCGCCGGGTGCTGCGCGGCGATTGTGGCCGGCGGCATCATTCTGCCGTCGCACGATTCGGCGACCGTCGCCGCGCCGACCGGCAAAGCTGCCTCGATGCGGAAGCGGATCGCCGATGCCTTCGGCGGCAAACCGAAGACGAACGAACCGCAGGAGTTCATTGCGGCCCCGACGCCTCCGCGCCCCGATGAGATCGAGCGGTTGGAGAAGTCGGCGCGGAAGTTAACCGTGCCCCCGGCGCCCCAGCGTCTGGCGATGGCCCCGACGAGCATTCCCTCCTGGAACGAGGTCAAGCACCTCGCCCAGGACGCGGCCCGAAAGATCGTTCCCGGTCGCGAGGAGCCAGACCCCGACAACACGCCGATCGCCGAACCGCTGCCAACCGTCCTCGAAGCCACGTCGCGGGGCGGCATCGCCGAGGGGAATGCCCCACGGCCCCCGGCCAATCAGCGATTCAACCGACTCAAGAGCCGGGTCGGGCAGACGCTCGCCGCCTACCAACGACGTCCCCTCAACACGGCGCAGCACACCCCCTGGGAAGTGATGCACGGCTTCATCGCCTTCGGCATCCCCTCGAAGGTGCGCGTCGGC
>CANGGC010000114.1 GCA_947453125.1 Planctomycetaceae bacterium
ATCTCGTGTTCAATCCTGCCAGCGGCCGGCTGTCGATCGTCCCCGAGCCCTCGACGTGGGTGATGGCGGCGATCGGGGCGGGGCTTGTGGCCCTGAAAGCCCGGCGGAAGCGGGCCGAAGCCTCCCTGGCAGCGTGAGTGCGAACGACGGGTTAGAGGTTCCAGGCGTAGAGCGAAGGGCGAGCAACTCGATCGTGGATTTGGGCGATCTCGCTCGGCTCATCGAGGCCCATCCGGCCCTCGAAGCCGCACTTCCGGTAGATGTCAGCCAGGCGATCAGACGCTGATCCGCGAGCGATCGAAGGGTGCTCGCTCACGGGCAGCCGGTCTGCAGTTCGTCAGCGAACGCTGAGAAACTCGTTGGCGTTGTAGAGCGCCCGGCAGAGGGCCGGGAGGCCGTGGTCGGCGACGAGCGTCGTCGCCGCGGCGATCTCCGCGTCGGTTGCCTCGCGGCCGAAGGCGAGGAGGAACGCGCGGCGGACTCTTTCCGTTGGCTCGTCGCCCGCTTCACTGGCCACGCGGGCGGCGAAGCGATCGGCTTGGTCGATGAGGAAGGCGCCGTTCAAGAGATTGAGCGCCTGGAGCGGTGTGGTGCTCGACGTCCGCTTCGGCTGGATCTGCCCCGCGTCGGGGCAGTCGAAGGCGCCAAAGAACGTGTCGAGCTCCGAACGGGGCTTGCTCTGGTAGATCATCCGCCGGAAGTCGTCGGCCGTGAACTCCGTCTTTGTTTCATAGACCTTGACGTAGTTGGCGTTGGCGACGAAGAGATCAAATCCTGGGCCGCCGGCTTGCGGATTGAGGCTGCCGCTCGTGGCGAGGATCGCATCGCGGATCGCCTCGGCCTCGAGCCGGTGCGGCGGATAGCGCCACAGCAGCCGGTCTTGGGCATCGAGCGCGAGCGCCCGAGCGTCGGCATTTCCCCCCTGCCGCCAGGCCCGGCTCGTGACGATCAGCCGATGGATCGATTTGAGCCGCCAGCCGTTGGCGATCAGTTCACTCGCCAGCCAGTCGAGAAGCTCGGGGTGCGATGGCCGCCCCCCCCCTGCCCCGAAGTCGCTCGGGGTATCGACAAGGCCCGTGCCGAAGTGATGATGCCAGAGCCGGTTGACGATCACCCGTGCCGTGAGCGGATTACCCGGATCGACGATCCAGTCGGCAAGCGCCCGACGGCGGGCCGCCTCGGCTGAGATCGGTGCTTCTGGCCACGGCCCTGAGCCGATCCGGGAGAGCGGGCCAGGAAGAATCTCCTCGCGCGGCTGGGTAGGGTCGCCACGAAACATTCGAAACGTGGCCCCGGGCTCGGTAAACCGGCCGGCGTAGGCCATCGGACCGCGGTCGAGGGTGGCGAGCTCGGCTTTCAGCGCGCTGATCTTTCCAGCCACGCTCGCCGGGTCGGCGACGCTCCCCGGTGGCACCGCGGCCAGCACGTCGTCGGGGGCGGCGGTGCTGTCGCCGAAGGGACGGCGGTCGAGGTCGGAGGCGATCGGCGTCCAGGCGACGCCGTCGGTGGAGAGCGCGATCTCGTAGCGCGTCGCCACCCGGTCGGCATATTTGGCCTCCGGGGAGCGATCGCGGCTCCACACCACCCGGTCAACCGTCTCGGTGGCGGGAAGCTCGAGCTGCACCCAGCCGGTGCCGGGAGTGTTCGAGATCCAAGAGTGCTCGTTGCCAACCTGGCCGTCATTCACATGGGCAAGAACATGAAAGGCGTTGCCGGCGAAGTCGCCGGAGGAGGTGGGGGTAGCGCCGCGGGCGACGTTGCGGCCGTCGGCTGAAAAGACTTCGAGCTCGTCGAGGCAGGGCTCGGCGCCGCTCGTCTCGAGGATCGTGAAGCGGATGAAGCGGGCCGGGGTCGGGGCAAAGCGGTCGACGTTCTGGCGATGGGTAACGGCGCGGCGTAGCGTGCCCACCCCGGTCTCGGCCAAGAGTCTGGCGATCTCGGCCCGCCGATGCTGCCTGGGCTCCTCGGAGGGGAGCGTCACTTCGCGCTCGCCATGCTCGACGCCGGCAAAGACGGCCTTGAGACGGTAGTAGTCGGTTTGCGGAATGGGGTCAAACTTGTGATCGTGGCAGCGGGCACAGCCGACGGTGAGGCCCAGAAACGCTGAGCTGGTCGTGCTCACGATGTCGTGGAGCTCGTCGGCCCGCTGGTTGGCCGTCAGCACCGGGTCGGGCGACTTCACCTGGTCCCAGGCGCCGCCGACGATGAATCCGGTGGCGACGTCGGCGCCACAACTGTCGCCCGCAAGTTGGGCGCGGACGAAGGCGTCGTAGGGGAGATCGGCATTGAGGCTCTCGATCACCCAGTCGCGGTAGCGCCAGGCGTTGGGACGCATCTGGTTCATCTCGAAGCCGTTGCTCTCGGCGAAGCGGACGGCGTCGAGCCAATGCCGCGCCCAGCGCTCGCCGAAGCCAGGGGAGGCGAGGAGCCGGTCGACAAGATCGGCGAAGGCTGCGTCGGTGCCCTGCACGGCCACGTCTGCGGTGAAGGCCTGCACGTCGGGGGGCGTCGGCGGCAGGCCGACAAGATCGAAGAAAAGCCGCCGCAGGAGCGTCGCTGGCGGAGCCTCGGGCTGGATCGCGAGGCCTTGGGCCGCAAGCGCCTCGGCGATGAAGGCATCGATCGGGTGGGCGACGCCGGCGAAGTCCGGCACCGGCGGCCGCACGATCGGCTGGAAGGCCCAGTGGGACGAGGTTTTGAGTGAGTCCGGAAAGAGCGCGGGGGGGAGCGTCGCGACGTCGTCGGGCCACGGGGCTCCGGCAGCCACCCAACTCGCGAGGATCGCGCGCTCTTCCGCCGGGAGGGGATCGGCGTCGGCCGGCATCCGCGCTTCGGCGTCGTCGGTCGTGACGCGGCGGACGAGCTCGCTCGCCTCCGGCTTCCCGGGCACAATTCCGAGGAGCCCAGAGTCGCCGCCGGCGAGCGCCCGCGTGCGGTTGTCGACGCGCCAGCCGCTCTCGGCCGTGGCCGGCCCGTGGCAGGCGCCACAGCGGCGGGCAAGGAGCGGAGCGACAACGGTGGCGAAGTCAGGGGCGTCGGCGGCAGGCGGCTCCGCCGAGGCATGCCGGAGACCACACAGCCCCACGAGCACCAGCCAGATGGGAGCGAGGCGAGCAGCAAAATTGAAACGGCGACAGACCACGTTAAAAAACCCCCGGACGACCGGCCCGGATGGACCGGTCGCCCTTGAGTTTACCGTCGCGGGGCGGAGCGTGTCAGCCGAGGAGATGCTCGAGGACGAGCCGCTCGAGGGCCTCGTAGTCGCGGGCGGCGACCATCGATTCGGCGGTGTTGACCGGGAAGGTGCGGACCTTCTCGACGAGCTTGAGGAACACCGCCTGGCTCGTGGCCAGATGGGCCGTGGCCGACTCCGCCTTCTGCGTCCGCTGCGCCTTGACGTCGAAGCCGACGAAGCAGCCGCTCGCGGCATAGTCGACCGATTCGAGGACGCGGACCTGATCAAAAGCGCCGCGGAGGTTTGCCGCGCCAAAGACCTTGTCTTGGTCGTACTTGAGGCCGTTCTGGTCGTTGAGGTGGACGCTCCAGAGCTTCCCGGCGGCGAGCGCGAAGCCCATCTCGTCGGAGGGATCGAGGCCGGCGAGGGTGGCGTGGGCACTCTCGATGAGGACGCCGACGCGGGCCGGATCGGCACAGCGCGAGCCGAGGGCGAGGGCATGGCCGATCGTGGGGATGAAGGCGGTGTCGACCGGCTCGTTCGGCTTCGGCTCGATGGCGATCCGCACCTTCGGGTCGGCGTGGAGGATGGCGTTGCAGGCTTCGATCATCCGCTGGGAAGCCTGGATCGGGCACTTGCTCTCGCGGACGCCGGTTCCTTCGCGGGCCGGCCAGAGGACGATTAAGTCGGTGCCGAGCGCCTTGGCCACGTCAACAGCCCGCTTTGACCGCTCGATCGCCCACTTCCGGCAGGCGGGATCGTTGCTTGTGTAGCCGCCGTCGATGCCGTTGGTGTGCTCCCAGAGCCGGGGGGCGACGAACTCGGCGACGAGGTTCTTATCGGCGAGCTTCCGCTTCATCGCCTCGGCCTGGGCGACGATCTGCGCCGGGGAGAGGCTTTCGAGATCGGGCACGGCGTCGTCGTCGTGGAACTGGATCCCCTCGAAGCCGAGGTCCACGGCCACGTCGAGGACGTCGTCGAAGGGGACGGCTGGGCGGACGGGGGGACCGAAGGGATCAGCGCCGCGGCCGAGGTTCCAGGGGCCAACGGAGAAACGGTATTGCGATTCGGCCATGGTCGTTGTTGCCCTCGATCGAAGGTGGAATGGGTCGTGGCGGCGGCCGCCGTCAGCGCGCTGCCGAAGTTTGGAAGGGGTAAAGAATACCCGCCCGACGGCGAAAATTGGAGGCGGAATCGGGTACGCTGTGGCCCGACACTGTTCGCCGCAAACCCCCCCTACCGCTCCGTTGTTTGAGGATTTCCCCACCATGCACCGCGCTGCCCCGCAGAAGTCGCTCGATCTCAAGCTCGCCCGGATCGTTGCCGACCCCTCCTGCCAAGACTTCATCCTCGCCGACGCCAAGGATGCCGACATGGCCTTCGGCCTCGCGGCGCCGGGGGTCCGCCGGGGGGGGGATCCGTTCCGCGGGCCGTTCCGCACGATCGCGGAGTTTCGCGAGTCGATCCGGCAGCTCGTTGCCCAGGGGCTCGTCGACATCATGCTCATGAGCGGGAGCACGAGCGAAGTCCTCGCCATCGACGAGGGGCTGTTTCTCGACAGCCATGTCACGCCGGCAGTGCGGATGAACGACACCACCGACATCTGGCTCGCTGCCGGGAGCGGCAACTATCCGCGCCAGCCCGCCCTCCCCTTCACGACCACCTCGATCGCCCAGGCCCAGTGCGGCCGGATCGACCGCAGCCATGCCGACGGCAGCCACGCCGACGGCAGCGCCTCGTCGAGAGGGCGCGGTGCCGATCTCGGCCTCTTCTCGCTGACCCTCAACGACGACGCGACGCTCGACCGGGCGATGCTCGAGGCCTACAGCACCTTCCGGGCCGAGGCGGAGCGGGCCGGCTTCCGCCATTTCCTCGAGGTCTTCTATCCCAACGCCATCGACCGCACGCCGGGGCGTCCCGCGGGTGATCGGCCGCGCGAGGAACGCCCCCGCGACATCGCCCGCTTCCTCGCCGACCATGTCGCCCGGACGCTCGCCGGCGTGCCACGGGCCGGCAGGCCGATCTTCCTCAAGATTCCGTATCTCGGCCCCGAGGTGACCGAGCAGCTTGCCGCCTACGACCGCTCGCTCGTCGTCGGCATCCTCGGCGGCGGCGCCGGGACGACCCACGACGCCTTCGGGCTCCTGGCCGATGCCAAGCAGCACGGCGCCCGCGTCGCCCTCTTCGGCCGGAAGATCAATGCCGCCGAGGATCAGCTCGCCTTCGTCCGCCACCTCCGCGCCGTCGCCGATGGCGCGACGTCGGCGGAAGAAGCGGTGAAGGCCTACCATGGCGATCTTCAGAGCCAGGGAATCGCCCCCCACCGCAGCCTCGAGGACGATCTCAAACGCGCCCCGACGGCGCAGGCCTACGGCGGCTGATGCCGCTCCGCTCTCATCCGCCCCGTCCCCCGGGATCGACCATGCCCCCCTCCGACGTCCTCCTCGCCCTCGCCCTCCCGCTCCCGCCGGCGCCGAAGCCGGTGGGGGCCTACACGCCGTGCTTGAGAATGGGAAACCTTCTCTACACGTCCGGGCATCTCCCCCTTCTCCCCGATGGCTCGCTCCTTCGCGGCAAGGTCGGCGTCGATCTCGATGCCGACGCCGGCAAGGCGGCTGCCCGGCAGGTGGCCTGTGCGATCCTCGCCACGGTCGAGAACGCCTTGGGGAGCGTCGATCGCGTGAAGCGGGTGGTGAAGGTGTTGGGGATGGTGAATTGCACCCCCGAGTTCACGAAGCAGCCGCACGTGCTCAATGGCTGCAGTGAACTGTTCGCCGAGATCTGGGGGCGTGAGGCGGGGATCGGCGTCCGCAGTGCCTTCGGCGTCGCCGCCCTCCCCGAGAACGTCCCGGTGGAGATCGAGGCGGTGTTCGAGGTGGAGTGAGCGGTGATTCGTGTCGGCTGCCGGCAGACGGCTGCCTGGAAGGGCGGCACGGCGGCAACGGCGGTTCACCGGCCTCCCGTCTAAAGTTCTTGAATCGTCCCCATGAACGCCTTATCGTGACCCCGCAAGCAGCCGGCGATGATCTCCCACCCTCGAGGATCGTGATGTTCAACGACAAAGTGCTCCTCATCACCGGTGGCACCGGGTCGTTCGGAAATGCCGTCCTCGATCGGGTTCTCCGGCTGCCGCTCCGTGAGATCCGGATTTTCAGCCGCGACGAGAAGAAGCAGGAGGACATGCGGATCCGCCTGGCGAACGACCGGGTGAAGTTCCACATCGGCGACGTCCGCGACTACGTCTCGGTCGAAGAGTCGCTCCGCGGCGTCGACTACGTCTTCCACGCCGCCGCTCTCAAGCAGGTTCCGTCCTGCGAGTTTTATCCGATGGAGGCGGTCCGCACGAATGTTCTCGGCGCTGAGAACGTCCTCCGGGCCTCGATCGCCAACGGGGTCGAGCGCTGCGTCGTGCTCTCCACCGACAAGGCCGTCTACCCGATCAACGCCATGGGGATCTCCAAGGCGATGATGGAGAAGGTGATGGTGGCCAAGTCGCGGCTCATCGACGCCTCGCGAACCGTCCTCTCCGCCACCCGCTACGGCAACGTGATGGCGTCGCGCGGGTCGGTGATCCCGCTGTTCCTCCGGCAGATGCAGGAGGGGAAGCCGATCACCCTCACCGATCCGAGCATGACCCGATTCCTGATGTCGCTCGCCGAATCGGTCGATCTCGTCCTCTACGCCTTCGAGCACGCCAAGCCCGGTGACATCTTCGTCCAGAAGGCCCCGGCCTGCACGATCGACGTCCTTGCCCGGGCGATGGTCGAGCTGTTTCGCCCCACGTCCGAGATCCGCGTCATCGGCACCCGTCACGGCGAGAAGCTCTACGAGTCGCTCGTGTCGCGCGAGGAGATGGCCCGGGCCGACGATCTCGGCGGCTATTACCGGATCCCCGCCGATGCCCGCGATCTCAACTACGACAAGTACTTCGTCGAGGGTGAGGCTGACATTTCCCAGATCGAGGACTACACCTCCCATAACACCAAGCGTCTCACTGTCGACGAGGTGAAGCAGGTGCTCCTCGGGCTGGAGATCATCAGGAACGCCCTCCCCAAGTGACTCGAAGGGCCGGCCATGCGAGTGCTCGTCACGGGTGCGGAGGGATTTCTCGGGCGCAATCTCCGC
>CANGGC010000115.1 GCA_947453125.1 Planctomycetaceae bacterium
ATGCTTTGGCGCTGACGCTTCGTTCTTCCGGATCGGCAGGCTCCGCCGGGACTTCCACGCGCACGGTGCCATCGGTGGCGACGACGGTGATCGTCAGGCCCGGTTCGTCGGCGCGGACCACCTGCCAGCGGACCGGCGGACGCGAGGGGCAGGTGAGACCGACGGCGAGGGTCGACCATGCCGCGTCCCCTTCTGGAGCCCCGAGGGTGGAGAGCCGCGTCGGGGCGCCTGCGAGGACTCGGATCAAGTCGCTATCGCGGCAGAAGGCGCGAAGGACCTCGGCCTTGGAACGCTCGACGAGGCGGTGCTCGAGGTTGATCGTCTCGATGCCGGCCGACGGCAGCCGGATCTCGATCCAGTTCCGCAGGCGGGCCACGAAGGGATGGAGCCGGTCGGGGAGGATGGGCACGAGTACCGCGCCCGAATCGCGGCGGATCATGTCGAGCTCGTAGGCGAAGAGCATCGACAGATCGAGCGGCTGCGAGAGGATCAGTAGCCGGCCGGCCTGAACGAGCTTGCGGACCACTTCGGCCCGATCGTCGCTCCAATCCGAGGAGGCAACGAGGACGGCGTCGCAGGTGGCGGGATCGAGGAGGTCTTCCCAGGAGACCGACCGTGGGGAAGACTCGAGGGGGGCGACTCCCGCCGGCACGTCGCAGGCGACGGGGATGCGGACGCCGCCGCGGAGAGCGGCGGCGGCGACGGTGGCGGTCGAGGGGTCGATTCCGAGCAGGCCGAGGTTCATCGTTGCAATTGTTCCCCGCACCGGGGAAAGTGACCAGTGGAGACCGTTTCGCGGCGGCAGTTGACCGCGGAGCGGACCTGACAGGAGCCGGCGGATCAGCCGGAGAAGCCGGTGGCAACGTCGAGCGGGCCGAGCGCGGGCGAGCGGGCGACGACGGCGGAGACGCTTCGCGCGGAGGTCGTGTCGATCGGTGACGAGCTGACGACGGGGCAGCGGCTCGACACGAACAGCCAGTGGATATCCCGGGAACTCGGCGTCCTCGGGGTCCCCGTCGCCTTCCACACGACGATCACCGACAGCCTCGACGACGGGATCGCCGCCTTCCGCATCGCCGCGGAGCGGGCCGAGATCATCGTCGTCACCGGCGGGCTCGGTCCCACGGCCGACGACCTCACCCGGGATGTCCTCACGCGGGTGGCCGGCGTGCCGCTCGAGCTCTCTGCGGCGGCCCTGGCCGACGTCGAGGCCCGGTTTGCCCGCCGCGCTGTCCCGTGCCCGGAGTCGAATCGGCGGCAAGCGCTCTTCCCGCAGGGGAGCCGGATCATCGCCAACCCCGAAGGGACGGCGCCGGGCATCGATCTCGATCTCCCCCGGATGTCGTCTGCGGGGAACACGCGGGTGTTTGCCCTCCCGGGGGTGCCCGGCGAGATGCGTACGATGTGGCAGGCGACGGTCGGGCCGGCGATTCTCGCCATGCTCCCCGGCGCCGGGACGATCCGCTTCCGGCGGATCAAATGCTTCGGCGCCGGCGAGAGCGCCATCGAAGCGATGCTGCCCGACCTCGTCCGCCGGGGACGCGAGCCGCTGGTCGGGATCACGGCCCACGAGGCGACGATCACGTTGCGGATCGCTGCCCGCGGGCGCGATGCTGCCGCCTGCGAGGCGGCGATCGCCCCCACCGAGGCAGTGATCCGAGAATGTCTCGGCGGAATCGTCTACGGCACCGAAGACGATGAGGTCGAGGATGCCGCCCTCGCGGCCCTGGCTGCCGCCGGAGCCACGCTAGCCACGGTCGAGATCGGATCGCTCGGGCAGGTTGCCGGGCTCCTCGCCGCGGCGGCGGCCCGCGGCCCGGAGGGAAAGTTTCTCGGCGGCGTCGTCCTGCCGGGGATCGCGGCCGGGACAACGGTCACCGAGCTTGCCCGGCAACGGCGGGCCGACTGCGGCGCCACGCACGCCCTGGCCGTCGGCCCGATCGTCCCCGCGGCGGAAGCGATCGGGGAAAGCGCCGGCGGGGTGACGATGGTCGAGATCGTGCTGGCCGGGCCCGACGGGATCACGCGGCGCGAGCACCGCCTCGGCGGGGCGGGCTCTGTCCGGCTCGCGCGGGCCTCCAAGACGGCGATCGATCTGGTGCGGACGACGCTCGTTCCGCCGGCTGGCGACGGTCAGCCCCGCGGAGCGACCCGATGACGGACGACGGCCACGATTCGCCCCCACGCTCCGCGGCGGCGGTAATGCAGACGGCGATCCTCGCCCTCGGGCTCGTGATCCTCGTGGCGCTGATCGCGGCGCCCGGGGTGATGGAGCGGATCCAATACGCGAAGGTTCGCGGGGAGCTCGCCGCGATCCGCGATGCCGCCGCGGTCCGTGAGCTCGCCCCGGTCGGCAAGCTATTTACGACCCTGGCGCGGCTCATCGGGCCGACCGTGGTCAATGTCACGACGACCCGCCGCCTCCTTCTCCCCGCCGATGAGAGCGTGGGCCTGCGAGGGAGCGGATCCCTGGGCGCCACCGACATCGAGATCGGTTCGGGGGTGATCGTCGCCGCCGACGGCGTGATCGTCACCAACAACCATGTCGTCGACGAGGCCGATCGGATCGAAGTCACGCTCGCCGATGGGCGCCGGTTCGTTGCCAACCTCGTGGGGGCCGACGAAAAGCGTGATCTCGCCGTCCTCCGCATCGAGGCCACCGATCTCCCTTGTGCGTCGTGGGGGAACAGCGACTCCCTCGAGGTCGGCGAGATGGTGTGGGCGATCGGCAATCCCTACGGCCTCGACCGGACGCTGACCTACGGGATCATCAGCGCCGTCGGCCGCCGCGGCGTCGTCGGGAACACCTTCGGCGACTTCCTCCAGACCGACGCCTCGATCAACCCTGGCAACTCCGGCGGGCCGCTCGTCGACGTCCACGGAAGCATCATGGGGATCAACACCGCCATCGCCCAGCCCGGCTCGAAGGGGATCGGCTTCGCGATCCCGAGCAACACCGCCCGACGGGTGTGTGACGAGATCATCCGTGACGGATCTGTCGAGAGCGGGTTTGTGGGGATCCAGCCGGAGGATCCGCCTGCCGGCTCCAGCGCCGTGGCGGCCCTCGTCCGGGCCGTCATTCCCAACGGCCCGGCCGACCAAGCGGGGATCATGGCCGGGGATCTCGTCGTCGCCTTCGACGGCGAGCGCGTCGTCGGCTCGACCCATCTGTCACTTCTCATCCTCAATGCCGAGGTCGGTGGCGACGTGGTGATGGAGGTCGTTCGCGGCGACCGGAAGCTCACGTTCACCGTCCGCGTCGGGCAGCAACCGCGCCACTAAAGTCCTTGCAGCCCTGCCCGCGGAAGGTCAGCGGACGGCGCCGCGCGGGAGCCTGATCCGGCCGATCTGGAACGCCGTGATCGCGGCGGTGCAGAGGATGAGGACGTCGAGAATTCCGGCGACATGCCAGGCCACGGGCCCCGGCGCGACGACCGCGAGGATCGCGTGCGCCGTCAGGCAGGCGAGGGTCACGAGATGAACGAGGCGCTGCTTGAGCCACAGCCCTGAGGCGGCGACGAGGAGTGGATAGACCGCCAGGAGCGGGCTTGACTTGCCGTTGACGAGCGCGAGGAGCACCGTGACGGAGATCACGTCGGTGAGCACCAAGCCCGCCACCCAGGTCTCCGCGGCGACCGGCGCCGGCCGAGAGGGGGCGTTTCGGGGCTGGGCGATCGCTGGGCGGCGCGTTCCGAGGGCCTCCCAGAACACCGTCAGGACACCCCACAGGGAGAGGCCGAACAGAACCGGCAGATAGAAGCCGACCGTCTCGGGGTTGGCCAGGCAGCGGAGGAGGACGATGGCCATCGTCCCGGCGATCCCGAGGAGGCGAAACCCGGCGGCGGGATGGCGGCGGATGAGTCGGCCGATCCGGTTGGCGAGGGAGTCGTTCCAGGGGGCGATCCGTCCCTCGGCGAGCCAGGATTCGAGATCGTCGGCGAGCGCCGCGGCCGTGGCCGGGCGGCGCGACGGGGCCTTCTCGAGGCAGCGGAGACAGACCCGGTCGAGGAGCGGGGGCACGGCGGGGTTGTGGTGGCTCGGCGGAAGCGGCTCGCGCTCGAGGACATCGAGGAGGGTGTCGATCGCGGAAGTACCACCGAACGGCGGCGTTCCGCAGAGGGCTTCGTAGAGCACCGTCCCCAGGCCGTAGACGTCGGAGCGGGCGTCGATCTCCCGCACCCGGCCGGCGGCCTGCTCGGGAGACATCGAGGCGGGCGTGCCGAGGACGGTGCCGGTCATCGTGGCGTCGCCGTCGTCGCCGCGGGCGAGGCCGAAGTCGGTGAGGTAGGGGGTGCGGGAGGCGTCGAGGAGGATATTCGACGATTTGACGTCGCGGTGGAGGATGCCGCTGGTGTGGAGGTGATGGACGGCGCGGGCGACCTCGACGACGAGGTGGACCGCCTCGGCCACCGGCAGCGGCCCGTCGCGGAGGAGGGCGGCGAGGTCGTCGCCATCGACGAGATCCATGGCGCACCACAGCTGCCCGTCTCGGTCGCCGGCGTCGTGGATCGACACGATTCGCGGATGGCGGATGCGGGCGGCCAGTCGCGCCTCGGCGAGAAACCGGCGGCGTTGTTCGCCGCTGGCGCAGACTCCACCGGCGAGGAACTTCACCGCCACGTCGCGCCCGAGGCTGACATGCCGGGCCCGGTAGACGACCCCCATCCCGCCGCGGCCGAGTTCGGCGAGCAGCTCATAAGGCCCGAAGACGCGCGGCAGGGCGGCGGCTGGCTTGGCCTCGCCTTCGCCGGCGATCGCGGCCGCCAGCCCATCGAGGCCGCGAAGGCAGGCCGTCCAAGGCCCGAGCGCGGGATGGGCCGCGAGGAGCTCGGCCTCGGCGGCCTGGTCTCCCTTCTGGAGCGCTGACAGATACCCGTCGAGGATCTCCGCGGGGAGATCGGGCTCTTCGGGCGGCGCCTTAGGAGGTGAGGGAGGGATGTCGCGCATCAGGCGTCGGGGGTGGGTTCGCCGAGGTGCTCGCGGAGGCCGGCGATCGCCCGCATCCACAGCATCCGGCAGGCGCCGGCCGATCGCCCCATCCGCTTGGCCACCTCCTCGAACGGCAGCCGCTCGAGGTTGCGGAGGAGGATGATGTCGCGGTGATCCTCGGGGAGGTGTTCGAGGGCCGCGGCGAGGCGCACCTCCTCCTCCCAGCGGACGGCATGCTGGCTCGGCGACGGCTCCGACGAGGCCGGGTCGAAGGCCCATGCCTCCGCGGCGTCGCCGCGACCATCGAGGGGAACCTCGCGGCCGGCATCGCGCTTCGCGGTGCCGCGATAGCGCTTCGCCTCGTCATAGGCGTTGTGAACCACGATCCGCTTCAGCCAGGCGAGCCACTCGCCGGGAGACTCGCCGACAAACCGATCGAAGCCACGATGGGCCTCGAGGAGCGATTGCTGCACGATATCGGAGGCATCGACCTTCGCCCGCAGGCGGCGCTGGAGATGGTAGCGCGCGGCGAGATCGACGTAGCTGCGACAGGCATCGAAGAGCCGATCGCGGGCCGCGTCATCTCCGCGCCGCGCCGCCGCGAGCCAGCCGGCGATTCGCTCGCTACGGCCATCGGTCGAGGCGGTCGCTTCGGGGCGTTGGGGATCGGCGTCCCTGTCGCCGGCCATGAGATCCTCCCCCTCGCGATCGATCCTGTCCCTGCCGGGCCCGCTGCCGGCGCTTCGCACGCGCGACACTGTACCACGCCGGGGGGGCCGGAGGGCGCCGCATCGGGCCGGTGGGGCGCTGTCAGCGGCGTTCGACGAGGGGCCTGATCGTGTAGGCGACCCCGGCGGTGGTCAGCTCGGTCGGGGCGCCGTCGTTGCGGAGGAGATCGATGAGAAGGTTGTGGCATGACGGACCGGCTTCCTCCGCCAGGCCGGCCGTCTGCGGGCGATCGAACTCGACCACCACAGCCCCCTCGTGGCGATCGACCCGGATTCGGCGGACGCCGGCGACCGGCTTGTCCGCCGCCGGCTTCCAGCCGCGGCCGACGTCGAAATAGACTGTCGCCACCGCTCCCGGGGCGGCGACCCGATCGATCGGGGCCGAGTTGAAGAGGGGGAGGATCTCGTAGAGCCGCGTGACGCGATCGCGGCCATCCCCCGCGATCGACGTCTCGACCCGCAGCCCCGCGGCGTCGATGTCGAACGTCCGCGTGAAGGCGACCCGGCCGACGAGGGCGTCGTCCGGCGCGGCATCGCCCCCCCGATCCCCTTCGCCATGGAGGAGGGCGACGACGCGAACGTTGGCCCGATCGAGGCCGACGTCATGGGTGCACTCGGTGAACGCTCCCCGCGGCAGCCGCGCGGTGCTGAACGGCTTACCGTTGGCACCGACGCCGGCCAGCGCGTGGGTCTGCCATTGCCACCAGTTGGCCCAGCTGTCCTGGGCCTCCTGTTCGGAGGCGCGGTGGTGGCTGCGGCCGAGGATCACGGCGCCGGTGTCGGGGGTCCAGAAAGCAGACAAGGCCCCGCCGGAGAAGCCGGTCGGCCCCGGCCCGGCCACCGTCGGGCCGGTGTGGACGATCACCCCCACGCTCCCGACCTTCGCGGTGAGGAACTCGCCGGCGAAGCTGCGGACGAAGTCCTCGTCGCGGTCGAAGGGGAGCCGTGACACCGGCTTGTCCGCTACGCGGAGAAACCGAAGCAGTGTTCCGGGGCGGTAGTAGTCGTGGTCGTAGGGGACGATCGAGAGTTGGCTCTCGCCCCTCGTCCACGCCGCTGTCGGGGCGGGATCGTGGGGGACGGAGAGGAGCGAGTTGACGCTCCGCAGATCGGCCCCGGTGCGGAAGGCCTCGACGATCTCCTTCTCCATCGCCGCCACCGGTTCAGGCACCGCCGCGCCGGCCTGGCGGGGACGGTCCTGGAAGAGGAGGCACAAGCCGGGCGTGGTGAGCATCGCGGCGCCGACGTCGCGGTGGCGGTGGGCCGCCTGATCCTGAAAGCCGTCGGCCGACGTCCAGGGGGCGAAGTGGGTCGGCCCGAAGGCGAGCGAGGAGCCCGGCTCAGGAAGGAGGAGATGCGTCTTGAGATCGGCCATCGAGGCGACCGCCTCGCGGAGAAACTCCCATTCATCCGGAGCCGCCAGCGCCGCCCAGGTGAGGAAGTAGAAGCTGGCGCCGGCCGTGGCCGGATCGTAGCCACCGTCGTGATCGGGATGGCCGGCGGGGGCGAGGTGGCGGCTGAGGAGGGCGCGGGCGAGGGTTTCGGCGCGGGCGGCGATCTCGGCATCGTCGACGGCGCGGGCAATATAGGCGCAGGCGGTGACGGCGCGGG
>CANGGC010000116.1 GCA_947453125.1 Planctomycetaceae bacterium
GCCCGGATGACCGGCGCGGAGCGAGCGGCGTTCCTCGAGCGCGTGGCGGAGGAGATCCTCGCACTCGGGGATGCGCTCATCGAGCGGGCGGCGGCAGAGACGGCCCTGCCGGTGGCGCGGTTGACGGGGGAACGCGGACGGACGGTCGGTCAATTGCGCCTGTTCGCGGCGGCGGCTCGGGACGGATCGTGGGTCGATGCGCGGATCGACCGGGCCCAGCCTGACCGACAGCCATTGCCAAGGCCCGATCTTCGCCGCATGAAGCTGCCGCTCGGGCCGGTTGTCGTCTTCGGCTCGAGCAACTTCCCCCTCGCCTTCTCGGTGGCGGGGGGCGACACGGCCAGCGCCCTGTGCACCGGCAATCCCGTGATCGTCAAGGCCCACCGCGGCCACCCCGGAACTTCGGAACTGGTGGCCGGGGCGATCCGCCGGGCGGTCGATGCCTGCGGCGTTCCCCCCGGCGTGTTCTCGATGCTCCATGGGGAAGGGAGCGTGATCGGCGTCCAGCTCGTCAAGGATCCACGCGTCAAGGCGGTGGGCTTCACCGGCTCGCGGTCCGGGGGCCGGGCGCTCGTCGCGGCGGCCGCGGCACGCCCCGACCCGATCCCGGTGTTCGCCGAAATGAGCAGCTGCAATCCCGTCTTCGTGCTTCCGGGGGCGCTGGCCACTCGGAGCAGCTCCATCGCCGAAGGATTCCGCAATTCGATGACGCTCGGCGTCGGGCAGTTCTGCACGAAGCCGGGGATCCTCGTGGCGGTCGAGGGGGAGGATCTCGTCCGCTTCCGAACAGAGCTCACTGCCGCTGTGGCCGCCGCGGCGCCTGCCTCGATGCTCACCGTGGAAATCCTCCGTGAATACGATACCCACCGCGAGGCGCTCCTCGGCGTGGCGGGGGTGCGGGTGCTGGCTCGGGCCGATGCGGCGGCCGATGCCATTCACTCCCAGGCAGCGGCGGTCGTCGCGGAGACCGACACCGCCACGTTCCTCGCGCAGCCGCGCTGCTCCGAGGAGGTGTTCGGCCCCTGCAGCCTCCTGGTGGCCGTGCGAGATCTCGCCGAACTGCGGGCCGTTGCCCGCAGGCTCGACGGTCAGCTCACCGCCACCATCCACGGCACCGACGCCGATCTCGAAGAGGGGGCCGATCTGTTCGAACTCCTCGCCGAGCGGGCCGGGAGGTTGATCGTCAACGGCTATCCCACCGGGGTCGAAGTCTGCCATGCGATGCAGCATGGCGGCCCGGCGCCGGCGACCTCCGACTCCCGGTTCACAAGCGTAGGCACCGCCGCACTCGAGCGCTTCATCCGGCCAGTCTGCCTCCAAGACATGCCCGATCGGCTCCTCCCCTCGGCGCTCCAGGACGCAAATCCGCTCGGCCTGGAGCGGATCGTGGAGGGAGTCCGCGGCCGGCATTGATCCGGCTCCGGGCTCTCGGCCGCGGAAAGCGACGCGGCGTCGGTCAGGCGGCCGATCGGCGGCTGATGAGGCGCGGGCGCCGGGCACCAACGGGAAGGCTCCCGGCACCGCCGTCGGCCCCCTGAGGGGCGTTGGGAGCGCGCCGCACGCGGCGGCTGAGGAGGGCGGCGGCCTGGATGCCGATGGCGACCAGCGCCGTGATGAGAACAGGCATCAATTCCCCCAGCGGCGAAAGGGCTCGTAGACGCGGAGCGAGAAGAGGAGCTCGCTCGCGCCGTAGTGTGTCCCGATACTGTCACTGAACGAGAAGATTGGTGTCGCGACGTCGATCGTGGCCGGGCCGCCATCGACGCCGTACCAGCGATAGCCGAGGTCGAGCGCGATGCGTTCGGTGACCAGCCAGCTCGCCCCGCCACCGGCCTGCCAGGCGAATCCGGTCACGGCGGTGGTGCCGGAGAGCGTCACGCCGAGGGCCGGCAAGCCACCGTCGAAGGCGACGGTGTAGCCCCCTCCACCGATCCCGCCGCCGAGATAAAGAGCGACCCGATCAGTGACCTCGAGATCGCGCCAGGCGTTGATCATCGTCGACCAGCCATCGCGGGCCGTGACGCTCGCGGTGCCACCGAGCCCCGGATCACGCACCGTCGATGACACCGGGTCGCGGTAGCGGGCCTCGAACTCGGTTCGGAACCAGCCCTGGGGGCGCTCGAAGGCCATGCCCACGGCCGCGCCGGTGGTGAAGAGCGGGTCGGTGGCATTGGGGCCGTCGCCCACCGAGAGCGTCCCGAAGTCTGCCCCGAGGATGCTCGTCAGATAGAAGCGACGATCGGGTCCTTCGGGAATGTCGTCCCACGACGGCATCCGCTCCTCCACACCAGACGTCGTTGGCGCTGGCCCCGACGTCTTCGGCGGTTGCGGCGGTGAGAAAGGGGCCGCCGTGATCATCGGCGGCACGGTCGGCGCCGCGGCGGCGGGCAGGCGGAGGGTGTCGGTGGTGATCGTGGGGCGGGGGGCGTAGCTGACCGGCGGACCGTAGCCGAGTGAGGGCGCCCCATAGCCGGCAGTCGGCGCCGGTGCTGCCGGCGCCGGGAGCGTGCTGGCGGGGCTTGCCACTGAGGGATCGACGCCGGGAAACGAAGGCGTGGCGGTCGGAGGGAGGATCAGTTGGGGCGCGGCCGTTGGTTCGGCCGGGGCTGTCATCACCGATGGCGAGACGAGCGGTTGCCCGCCGTAGAGACTCGCTTCGAAGACCGGATCGCGCGGCGGCGCCGCCGCAGGGATGGCGCTCGAGGGAGCGGCAGGAAGCTCGCGCGGGGCGACAGCGGTGCGCCGCGAGCGCTGCGAGGGGCCGAAAGGGATGCCCGTCGTGGCGCTGGCCCCGACTCCAGAGGCCGTGCCATAGGCCGAGACGCCGGAGAGCCCGTCAGCGCACGCCCCCCCCGGCGGCGCGAGGACGAGCGTCGCGATCAGGGCGATTCTGGAACGGGTGACACAGCCACGGCGCATCGCTCGATTCTCCGGCACGACCATCCCCGGCCACACCCTTCCCATCGATCCCCGACGGGCGCAGAGACCGCATCCAATCCGGGGGGGCGTCACGGTCGACCGGACCGGCACGGGAATGGGCCGCGGGCCCGACGTCCCTTCCCCAGGTTGCCAGGAAAATCGCGATCGCAGCTCAACCGGCGGTGAGGCCGAGCCGGCGCGCGAGGGGGCCGATCGAGAGCCCCTGGACGAGGATCGAGAACACGACCACCGAGTAGGTGAGCGTCAGGACCGTGTCGCGCTCGGGCCCTGGAGGGAGCGAGAGGGCCAGGGCGACTGAGATCCCACCGCGGACGCCGCTCCAGGTGAGGAGCCAGCCGGCCCGGGGAGGCAGTTGGAACCAGGCCGGGAAGCAGAGGACGGGGATTCCGACGACGAGAAACCGCGCCAACAGCGAGAGGATCACCGCTCCCACCGCTGCCCGCGTCAATCCTGGGGTGTAGTGAATGACGGCAAACTCCAGCCCGATGAGGACGAAGAGAACGCTGTTGAGGATCTCGTCGAGAAGATGCCAGAAGAGGTCGAGGCGTTCGCGGGTGGTCTCGCTCATCGACCATTCTCTTCCCTCGCTGCCGACAAGGAGTCCGACGACGACCATCGCCAGCGGCCCGGAAGTGTGGAGGCGATTGGCCAGCGCATAGCCGCCGACGACCGTGGCCAGCGTGATCAGGACCTCGACCCGGTAATCATCGATCGTCGCCAAGAGCCGGTTCACGAGCCAGCCGAGGCAAAACCCGAGCACGATCCCACCAACAGCCTCGTGGACGAAAAGGGTCAACGCTTCACCGAGCGTGGGTAAATGCCCCATTCGCAGCGTATCGAGGAGGAGCGCGAAGAGGACGACGCCGACGCCATCGTTGATCAGCGATTCGCCCGCGATCGTTGATTCCACATCCCGCGGCACGTGGGCCGACTCGAGGATCCCGAGGACGGCGACCGGATCGGTGGGGGAGATCAGCGCGCCGAACAGGAGGCAATGGATCCACGGCAACTCGAGCCCGAGGAGGCCAAAAAGCCAGTGGCACCCCAGGCCGATGAGGAGCGCCGACAAGGCCGTGCCGACCAGCGCCAGGATCCCGATCGGCCGCGCCAGCCGCCACAGCCGCGCCAGGTCGACATGGAGCGCACCGGCGAAGAGGAGCACCGACAGCATCCCCTCCATGAGGACGTCAGTGAAATCGATCGAGGCGAGCAGCGCCCGCTCCTGTTTCCCCGGAGTCGTCACCCCCACCATCTCGAGCCCCACGACGCCGAGAGACGCCACCAGCGCAATCGCCATCACGCCGATCGTGGGGGGCAGTCGGAAGACCTTGCGGTTGAGCCAGGCGGCGCCGGCAGCGAGAACGAGGATGACGGCGGCGATATCGAGCATGGTTCAGTCGTTCTCTGTGGCGGATTTCCCGACGGCACCGTCCTCGGCCTCGCTATTCCCGGGATCCAGATCGGCCCGGCGACTCCGCCGGACGAGAAATCCGGAGGCGGTGAGGGCGGCGAGGATCACCGCAGCGGTCGCCGCGAAGATCACAGGCCAAGTGAATAACGGCATCGGCGGGGCGGCTGGATGGTCGGGAATCGTCGACGGAACAGGCTGGAGCGTGGGGGGAATCGCTGTCGGCATGGCATCGACCGTGGCGAGTCGCGCGGTAATCCGGTCGGCCTCCTGCGTGTCGCCGACTTTCCCCTTCACGCGGGCGAGGGTCGTCAGGGCCCGCTTGGTGTAGGGATGTTCGAGTCCGAACTGTTCCTCGTAGATCTCCGCCGCCAGGGCGTAGTGCTCCGCGGCGGCGGCATCGTCGCCGAGATTGTCGGCGACGAGACCGAGGCCGTTGTGGGCTGCCGCCAGATACGGTCCCCCTCCCCCGCGCTCCCCTTCGAGGGCGGCGACCTGCTCATCGAAGGCCTTCCGGGCACCGGGCCAATCCTCGAGACGGGCCCGGGCCGTGCCGATCTTGCCGAGCGTCGTGGCGGTGTTGATCGCCTTCGCCCCCGACTCCCACCCACGATCGGCGGCCAGCATCGAGGACGCGCGTTCCAGGGAGGCCAGGGCGTCGGCCCAGCGATCGAGCGCCATGAAACTGTCGCCGAGAACCGTCAGCGCATTCCAGTCGCTGGCCGGCCCGACGAGGGGGCCGGGGTCCTGAAGCGAGCGGGCAAAAGGGGCGAGCGCATCGATCGCTTCCTGGGGGCGGCCGAGGCCGTAGCAGGCCTGCCCTTTGAGGATGAGCAGCGCCAGGACTCCGCGGTCGTCCTCCCCCTTGGCTGCAACCAGCGGCACAAGGGCCTCGTCGACAATGCGGAGGGCCTCTGCAAACCTCTGGCTCCGGAGCGCCTTCACGGCGGCCGCGGCGGCCGCGTTCCCAGTGCCGTCCGCGGGAGCCGGTGGAACGGCGGTGTCCTGCCCTGCTGCCACGGCGACGACGAGCCATCCGGCGATCAGACCCGCGAGGAGTGGCGAACGACGACGGCGGAGAGGGTTTGGCGACCACTCCATGATGAGCCTCTCCCTGGCTGACGGCCTGGCGGGCGTTCAAGCCCCTGATGATCGATCTTTATAGGGAAAACAACCAGATTGCGTCGGCACCAAACTTCGCGGCGCTGGGCCGGACGAAGGGGGCCAACGGGGATTCCCGTTCTGGGGTTACGATAGGAGATCGTTGTGGCGGTCGAATCGAGCCACTGAAATGGCCCCCGCATCCGCTGCCGGAGCAGACCATGCCCCCCACTCCCCGCCGCACGTCGCGGTCCTGTGTCGAGATCCTCGATCAACTCGGCGAGAAGGCCAGTTGGGACGACTTCCTCGCCAGTGTCGCGGCATCCGCAGAAATCGACACGGATAGACACTCCCCTGCCGAGGCTCCGTCGTCCAGCTGCGGCGCGCCGGGTGGAATCGACGCCGGCAATTCTGACGCCGACGAGATCGCCACACTGCGCCGTCGACTCGGCCTTGACTGACCCCAACTTCCCGGAGCCCCACTCCCGATGCGCAAGGGTCACACATCCATTCTCGCTGCCATCGTGGCCGGCGTGGCTTCCCTGTTTGTCTCCTTCCGGACGATGGCCGCCGAGC
This sequence comes from Planctomycetaceae bacterium, assembly GCA_947453125.1. GTDB lineage: Bacteria > Planctomycetota > Planctomycetia > Pirellulales > UBA1268 > QWOP01. Next base: position 6,026 of record CANGGC010000116.1, read on the forward strand.
GCCCTCACATCGTCGTCGTCGTTCTCGACGACCTGGGCAATGCCGACCTCGGTTACCGCGGCAGTCCGATCCGCACGCCTCACATCGACGCCCTCGCCCACGGCGGGGCCAGGCTCGAGTCGTATTACGGCCTGCCGTTATGCACGCCGGCCCGGGCCGCGCTCATGACCGGTCGTCATCCGATGCGACACGGCCTCCAGACGCTCGTCATCTTCCCCAGCCACCGCTACGGACTCCCCACCGACGAGACGACGCTCCCGGAAGCATTGCGCGGCGCTGGATACCGAACGCTGATGTGCGGCAAGTGGCATCTCGGCCATGCCGACAGAAAGTATTGGCCGCAGAGCCGCGGCTTCGATCACTTCTACGGCAACGTTGTCGGCGAGGTCGACTACTTCACCAAGGATCGCGGCGGCGTCGTCGACTGGCAGCGCAACGGCGAGTTCCTCGAGGAGAAGGGCTACTACACCGATCTGATCGGCAACGAAGCGGTGAAGCTCATCGAGGATCACGACGCGGCTCAGCCGATGTTTCTCTATCTGGCGTCGCTCGCTCCGCACGCTCCCTACCAGGCTCCGCAGGCCGAAATCGACGCCTACGCCGGCGTGTTCGACGATCCTGTCAAGCGCGCCTACGCCGCCATGATCACAAGCACCGACCGGCAGGTGGGTCGGATCATCGCCACGCTGGAAAAGAAGGGAATGCGAGAAAACACGCTCGTCCTTCTGACCTCCGATAACGGTGGGGCGACGAACGCGTTGTTCGCCACCGGTGCCCGGTCGCCGGAGGAACGGGCCGAGAGCGGTGGCATCCCGCTCGACGCCAAGCCACCGGCATCGAACGCCCCCTTCTCCGGTGGCAAGGGAACGCTCCGCGAAGGGGGAGTGCGCGTGCCCGCGATCGCCAACTGGCCCGGCAGGATCGCCCCGTGCGTCGTCAGCGAACCCCTCCATCACGTCGATGTCATGCCCACGCTCCTCACACTCGCCGGTGGAAAGGGGAACGCGGAGAAGCCCTTCGATGGCCGTGACATGTGGGGAACGATCGCCGCGGGAGAGCCCTCGCCACACGATGAAGTTCTCCTCAACGTCGAAGCCTTCCGGGGGGCCATCCGCAAGGGGCGGTGGAAGCTTTTCGTTCTTTCCCTGATGCCAGGGAGGACGGAACTTTACGACGTCGTCGCCGATCCCAGTGAGAAGGAGAATGTCGCTGCCTCCCATCCGGACGTTGTCGCCGATCTCC